>DATIWA010000460.1:0-5161 GCA_035465515.1 Candidatus Limnocylindrales bacterium
TCGCCAGATTTTCGTGAGCTACATCAGCGAAGTGCCGGTGTGGAAGAGCACGTACCGCATCATTTTGCCCACCCGGAAAGACGCCGCCCCGCTCCTGCAGGGCTGGGCGATTGTGGACAACACGGTGGGCGAGGACTGGAAAGACGTGGACCTGTCACTGGTGGCCGGCGCGCCGCAGTCTTTTATTCAGGAACTGTCCAGACCTTTGTACACGCGGCGGCCTGTCATCGCGCTGCCGGAGACAGCCATGCTTACCCCACAGACCCACGAAGGAACCATGGTTGGCGACGGGAATGTGCCTGCTCCTCCTCCGCCACCGCCCTCGGCAGGTCCGGTCGGCGGAGTTATTGGAGGAGTGCCCGGCGGAATGGTTGGCGGGGTCATTGGCGGCGCGCGGCAGAAAGCTCGTTCAACGAACGGTCCCTTTGACTACGTAACAAGGTCAGGCGCCAACGAAGTTTCAGCCCAATCCGCGCAAGAGGTGCAGGTTACGGCCGGCGACATGGAGCCCGCAGCCTACGGCCAGGACCTGGGCGATCTCTTCCAGTACAACCTCAAGGAGAAAGTCACGATTCTGAAAAACCACTCGGCGCTTGTGCCGATCATGAACGCGCAGATCAAAGCGGACAAGGTCACGTTGTGGAACAGCGGGTCGCCGTGGCCGCTGCGCGCCTTGTGGATCACCAATACCAGCGGCCTCACGCTGGATGGCGGGACCTTCAACGTGGTGGAAGACAATGAATTCGCGGGCGAAGGCCTGATTGATCCGCTCAAACCGGAAGAACGGCGGCTGCTTTCCTACGCGGTGGACCAGGCCGTTCGGGTGGAGCACAAAGATGACCTGGAAGCCCGGCCCATTACGCACGTCAAGATCGCCAAGGGAGTGATGACGCAGAGAAGCGAGCGCCGCGACCATCAGCTTTACACCGTCCGGAACACTGATACGCAACAGCGGGAAGTCATCATCGAGCATCCGGTCCGCAACGGATGGAAACTTGCGGACGGCCTGAAGCCGGAAGAGACCACGGCTTCCTATTACCGGTTCAAGGTCAACGTGGCCCCGGGCAAGAGCGCGGAACTCAAAGTAGATGAGTTCCAGCCGCTCGAAACCAGGATCGCTCTTTCCAGCCTGACCAGCGACCAGGTAAAGCTCTGGTTCAATGAGAGGTCCCTCGAGCCGGCACTGGAGCAGGCGCTCCAGAAGATCATTGCGCAGAAGAATGAGCTGGCGGAGTTTGAGCGCCAGATCCAGAATCGCCAGTCGCAGATCAACAGCATCACCCAGGACCAGCAGCGGCTGCGCGAAAACATGAAGGCCCTGAAAGGCAGCGCCGAAGAGAAAGCGCTGGTGCAGCGTTACACGCGGGAAATGAACGATCAGGAGGACAAGCTGCAATCGGTGCGCGCGGAGATTGCCAGGCTGGAATTACGCCGCGATGACAGCCGCCGCCGGCTGGATACGCTGCTGATGGACCTGAAGGCGGACGAAGCAATCTGAACCATGCGCCCGGTGGGCGGAAAGGGAATTCCCGCCCGCTCACCGCTCTGTTTTCATCGCGAAGTAGAGCAGCGCCGACACAGTGCCGGCCGCGAATCCAACAATCCCCAGCCAGAAGGCGGACGCGGGCCTGACTCCGAGCTCTCTGTGGCAGAGAAAGAAAAGATAAAAGGTGCTCCACGCGGCAAGACCAAGGGCCACGCCGATGCCCGCGCTCTTAAGCCAGATCTGGTCTTTCCTGCTCACGAAAAGTGCCCCGCATGAAAACCCAGGGGTGCCGTTTGCCGGGAAGCAAATCTCGCCAGGGGACTCGCTATCCGCGGAAGAAATCCTTGAATGCCTGCTTGATGACCTCGCGGCCGGTGTCAGCAATTGCGCTGGTGAGAGGAATGTCCTTGGGACAGGCCTCCACGCAGTTCTGGGCGTAGCCGCACTCCTGGATGCCGCCATCGCCCATCAGGGCCCGGAGGCGCTCCTGCTTCAGGGCTTCGCCGGTGGGATGCTCGTTGAAAAGCTTCACCTGGGCGATGGTCGCCGCGCCCACAAAGCCGGTGTGCTCATTGAACTGCGGACACACCTCCATGCAGCAGCAGCAGGAGATACAGCGGGACAGCGGGTACCGCTCCTCCTGATCGGACGGATTCATGCGCGGCCCGGAGCCGAGGTCATAGGTGCCATCCACCGGCACCCAGGCCTTCACGGCCTTGAGGTTTTCAAACAGCACGCTGCGGTCAACCTGAAGGTCGCGTATGACCGGGAACTTGCTGAAGGGCTCAAGGGTGATGGGCTGCTTCAATTTGTCCACCAGGGCAGAGCAGGCCATGCGGGCGCGACCGTTGATCAGCATGGCGCAGGAGCCGCAGACCTCCTCCAGGCAGTTGGAGTCGTAAGCGATGGCCGTGGTGGCCTTGCCATCCCGGGTCACCGGGTTGGCCGCGATGTCCATCATCGCCGAGATCACGTTCATGCCCGGCTTCCAGGGAAGCTCAAACTCCTCCCAGCGCGGTTGGGCCTTGGGGTTGTCCTGCCGCTTGATTTTGATGATTACGGTCTTTGCCATTATCGTCCGCTCTCCCGTACCGTGATGAACTTCAAGGTGGTCATGATTGCGTTCAAAAACGTGATTCCCGCGAAGGCCCAGTACACCCAGTCATGCCGGGTGATGGCCGCCCAAACCAGCACCGCGGCGATTGAGAAAAATATGATCGCCGTGTTCCTGTAAAAGCGCGGTGATGAGTTGCGTTGCTGCTGGCCAGTCATGTGAGTAAAACCTAAAACCCAAACCTAAAACCTGAAACCTTTGAAACACACCGACTCGCCTAGGTCGCCATGTCATACCTGCGCGGTCGCGGGGTTATCAGCGACACATCCACAGGCTCAAACTCGAATCTCGGCTCGTCGGCGTCCGCGGCGAAGTAGGCTTTGGTTGTCTTCAGCCAGTTCTTGTCGTCGCGCTCGGGGAAATCGGGCTTGTAGTGCGCTCCGCGCGACTCGTTGCGCATGGCTGCTCCCTGCGCGATTACGCGCGAAAGCTGCAACATGTTGTAGAGCTGGCGGGTGAAGACGAATGACGTGTTGGCCCACATGCTCTTGTCGCTCATGTTGATGTGGTTGAAGCGCTCCAGCATCTCCACCAGTTTGGCGTCGGTTTCCTGCAAGGGCTTGTTATAGCGGATGACCGTGCAGTTCTTGGTCATCAGTTCGCCCAGTTCGCGCCACAGCCGGAAGGGATTTTCCGTGCCGCCGGCCGACATCAATCCGGCGTTGGCCTCTTCCTGGCGTTTGCGTTCGGCGTCATAGACGGCGCTGCTTACGCCGTCAGAGGACTTCATGGTGTTTTTGGCGTACTGGACGGCCTGCGGACCGGCGACAAAGCCGCCCCAGATGCATGAGACCAGCGAGTTGGCGCCCAGGCGGTTGGCGCCGTGATAGCCGTATTCGCACTCGCCCGCCGCATAGATCCCCTTAAGATTGGTGGCCTGGTTGTAGTCCACCCAGAGGCCGCCCATGGTGTAATGCATGCCGGGGAAGATCTTCATGGGCACCTCGCGCGGATCGTCGCCGACAAACTTTTCGTAGATCTCGAGGATGCCTTCCAGCTTGCGGTCGAGCGTGGCGCGGTCAATGTGCGTCAGGTCGAGATAGACCATGGGCTGGCCGTCAATGCCCAGCTCATTCTCGTAAACAATCTTGTGGATGGCGCGGGTGGCTACGTCGCGCGGCACAAGGTTGCCGTACTTGGGATACCACTCTTCCAGGAAGTAGAAGCGCTCGGATTCGGGAATGCTCTTCCAGTCGCGCTTGTCGCCTTTTTTGCGCGGGACCCAGACGCGGCCGCCTTCGCCGCGGGCCGATTCCGACATCAGGCGCAGCTTGTCTTCTCCGGGAATCGAAGTCGGATGCACCTGGATGAACTCGCCATTGGCGTAATAGCAGCCCTGCTGGTAGAGCGCGGACTGGGCCGATCCGGTGCAGACCACGGAGTTGGTGGATTTGCCGAAGATGGCGCCGATGCCGCCGGTGGCGACGATGAGCGCGTCAGCGGGGAAGGTGCGGACCTCCATGGTGCGCAGGTCCATGGCGCAGATGCCGCGGCAGGTCTTTTCATTGTCGAGGACGGCGCTCAGGAACTCCCAGTGCTCGTACTTCCTGACCCGTCCTTCGGACTCATAGCGGCGCACCTGCTCGTCCAGGGCGTAAAGAAGCTGCTGGCCTGTCGTGGCGCCGGCAAACGCGGTGCGATGGTAGAGCGTGCCGCCGAAGCGGCGGAAATCCAGCAGGCCTTCCGGCGTGCGATTGAAGGGAACGCCCATGCGGTCCAGAAGGTCAATGATTCCGGGCGCGGCTTCACACATGGCTTTGACGGGAGGCTGGTTGGCCAGGAAGTCGCCGCCGTAAATGGTGTCATCAAAGTGCTGCCATGTGGTGTCGCCTTCGCCCTTCAGGTTTTTGGCCGCGTTGATGCCGCCTTGCGCGCAGACCGAATGCGACCGCTTGACCGGGACGATGGAGAACAGGTCAACGTCACCGCCCGCTTCAGCGATCTTGATGACTGCTGACAGGCCCGCGAGCCCGCCGCCAACCACTATGATTCTTGGATTCCTCGTTGCTGCCATATTCAGGACCTTTGTTTCTCCATTCTGACTGCTCGGGTACTATTCGGGACTGCCGGGTGTGCCGGTCTGCACCGCCGGCGGAACCGGCGGCAACTGGGCCGGGGTGTTCCTCCACTGCGGCTTGAAGAAGGCGGCAAGAGTGGCCATGCCCACGGCGATGAACACGATGGCGATGGCGAAAGAGACGGCGCCCATGGCGCGCCGTGACTTCTCGCTTACCGTGATGCCCCATTTGGCGCAGAACAGATATAGACCATAGGCAAAGTGCCAGGACGCCGCGGTGATGCCGATCACGTAAAAGGCCGCGGCCCAGGGATTCTGCAACTCCATCTGCACTTTGTGGAAGGCCGCCTGGTTGTTGGTGAGCAGGTGGATTCCGCTGAAGCGCATGGTGTAGGTATGCCAGCCCATGTAGAGGAAGGCGACTCCGCCGGTCCAGCGCTGCGCGGAATACATGAAATTGCCCGCCCAGGGATAATCGCTCACGTTTGCCTGACCGCGGAACCAGATATAGAAGCCGTACAGCGAGTGGTAGAGCAGGGGCAGG
>DATIWA010000461.1:0-5363 GCA_035465515.1 Candidatus Limnocylindrales bacterium
TGCCGAAAAAGGCAACTTGAAGGAGCCGGTCGAGGCCGTGCGCGGCCGCCTCAAGGGCACCACGGACCGCAAACCCTGGCCGATTGCGACATCATCATTGAAGCCATCATCGAGAACGTGGAAGAGAAGAAGAAGATGTTCTCGGCGCTGGACGGGATCGTCAAGAAGGACACAATCTTTGCCAGCAACACCTCTTCCATCTCCATCACGGAAGTTGCGGCGGCCACCAAACGGCCCGAGCGCTTCGTTGGCCTCCATTTCTTCAATCCGGTGCCTCTGATGAAGCTGGTTGAGGTCGTCCGCACCATCGCCACCAGCGACGATGCGTTTGAGACCGCCTTCAACTTCGGCAAGAGCCTGGGGAAGGTGCCGGTGCGCACCAGCGACAAGACCGGCTTCATCGTGAACCGCCTGCTGGTGCCTTATCTGCTGGATGCCATCCGCGCCTATGAAGAAGGCGTCGGCTCCATTCCGGACATTGACAACGCGATGAAGCTGGGCTGCGGCTATCCTATGGGACCGTTCACGCTGCTGGATTTCGTCGGGTTGGACACCACATATTACATAACCCACGTGATGTTCGATGAGTTTAAGGAAAGGCGCTTCGCCTCTCCCCCGCTGTTGAAGCGGCTGGTGATGGCCGGGTGGTACGGCCGCAAGAGCGGCAAAGGTTTCTACGATTACGCGGACCCCTCCAACCCCCTCCCAATGAGGTTTTAACCGCTGATGAACGCAGACAGGCGCTGATTAAAGTCGCTTATCTGCGAGCATCTGCGCAATATCTACGGCGGAAAGGTTTTGCATGGCTTACGAGAATCTGAAACTCGAAAAGAAAAACCAGATTGCCTACGTCACCATTGACCGTCCCAAGGTGCTGAACGCCTTGAACATGGCCACCATGGAAGAGCTGCGGGAGGTGTTTACCGAACTGGCCGCGGACAGGGACATTCGCGTGGTGATCCTTACCGGTGGGGGCCAAAAGTCTTTTGTCGCCGGAGCGGACATCAACGAACTGGCGAAGAACAACGCCGTTGAAGCCAAGGCATATACCCACCGGGGCCAGGCCGTCCTCGACCTGATTGAGAATCTGGGCAAGCCGGTGATTGCCTGCATCAATGGATTTGCTCTGGGCGGCGGCTGCGAGATTGCCCTGGCCTGCACCATGCGTCTGGCCAGTGAGAATGCGAAACTTGGCCAGCCCGAGGTCAAGCTCGGCATTATCCCCGGTTATGGTGGAACGCAGCGGCTGCCCCGGCTGGTCGGCAGCGGGCTGGCCATGCAGATCCTGCTCACGGGCGACATGATCTCCGCGCAGGAGGCCCACCGCATCGGCCTGGTGAATGAAGTGCTCCCGGCCGATAAACTGATCGCCCGCGCCGAGGAAATTGCCGGTAAGATCATCGGCATGTCTCCCCTGGCCATCCAATACTGCATGGAAGCCGTAAACCAGGGCATGAACATGAGTCTTCAGGAAGGGCTCTTCCTGGAAGCGACTTTGTTCGGCGTGTGCTGCGCCACGGAAGACAAGAAGGAAGGCACCACGGCGTTTCTGGAGAAGCGGCCGGCGAATTTCCAGGGCAGGTAGAGTTGTATCCGGAATGGAAGCCCGAAGAGCTGGTGACCGCGGCGGTGTTTCACAATGTGCATGAGGCCGACGTGGCGCGCTCGCTGCTGGAGTCCTTTGGCGTGGAATGCGTTCTGCATGACCAGTTTATCCACCGCGTGCACCCGTTCTCCGCGGAGGTGTTCGGCGGCTTGCGGCTGCAAGTGATGCAAAAAGATCTGGAACTGGCACAGGAACTGCTAAAAGGATTCACCCCGGCCGAACCCATGGAACCGCCGGAACCAATTGAATGATCAGAGGAATCACCACAATACGCCACGCCGGCGGCAGCCGGGAATTTGAGGCCCTGTGCAGGCTATTTGATGCCCTGGGATTTGAGCAGGGCAGGCCCTGGAAAACACGGCGCGGCCAGGGGACGCCTTTCGTCGCTCCCCTGGGCCAGCTCGAATTCGTGCAGGGCAGGGAGAACGTCCACTGCGACATATGGGTGGAGGTCACCGATCTGGATTCGGTGCGCGAGCTGCTGAGCAGGCACAAAGTCAAACTGGCCCGCGATGTGGAAGAGACCGAATGGGATTCCCGTTTCCTGGTCGCCCAACCGGCCAAAGGGCTCAAGGTCCTGTTCTGGCAGAAGAACCGCCCGTCGAGAACTGCGGTGGAGGGCGACCTGAACGCCGGCGGGATGCGCTTCGCCGTCGTGGTGGCGCGGTGGAACTCGTTCATCACCGAGCGTCTGCTGCAAGGCTCTCTGGATGCCCTGCGTCGCAGCGGCTGCCAGGCGCAGGACATTACGATAGTCCGCGTGCCCGGGTCCTTTGAGATCCCTTCTCAGGCGCGGACGCTGGCCGGGACCGGCAAATACGATGCCATTATTACCCTGGGCTGCCTGATCCGCGGTGAAACCACGCATTACGAACACATCGCCACGGAGGTCACGCGGGGCATCGGACAGTCCGCGCAGGAGACTGGCGTGCCGCACACCTACGGTGTTCTCACTTGTGAAAACCTGGAGCAGGCGCTGGACCGCGCAGGATTGAAGGCCGGCAACAAAGGTTTTGAAGCCGCGATCTCGGCAATTGAGATGGTCAGCCTGAAGCGAAAGACCGCCGGCGCGGCATCCAACAAGAAAGCCCCGGCGCGATAATGGGAACCCGGCGTAAATCACGCGAGCTTTGCCTGCAAATGCTCTTCCAGTGGGACATGGGAAAGCAGACGCCTGAACAGGTGCGCAAGACCTTCTGGGCGGAGCGGCCCGAGATTGACCCTGAGACACGCGGCTTTGCCGAGGACCTGTTCAGCGTGGCCGTGGAGCGGCAGCAGGAAATTGACGACCTGATCCAGAAACACGCGCAGCACTGGCGCATGGACCGCATGGCGGCGGTGGACCGCAATGTGCTGCGGACCGGCGTGGCGGAATTCGTCGCCTACAGCGGGACTCCCAAGCCGGTGATTATTAATGAGTCGCTGGAGATCGCGCGCAAATTTTCCGCGCCGGAGTCTGTGCAGTTCATCAACGGCGTGCTGGATTCCGTGGGAAAAGAGCTGAGCGCGTCGGCGGCCGCCCGCGGCAGGTGAACCGCCCGGAAATGCTAAAATAAGCTCTCAACCGCCCTGGTGCCCGCATCACGCAACAACTAACGGAACCCTGATTTGAAAAAGACCTCAATAACGTATGCCGACAGCGGTGTCAATATTGACCGCGCCGACCGCGCCAAGCAGCGCATCAAGTATCTTGCCCACCGCACCTTTACCAAGGGCGTGGTAAGCGAGATTGGCGGCTTTGGCGGAATGTTCGCCATTGACAAGAAGAAGTTTCGCGAACCCGTGCTGGTCTCGAGCGTGGACGGCGTGGGGACCAAGCTGAAGGTCGCCTTCATGATGGACCTGCACCACACCGTGGGCGGCGACCTGGTGAACCACTGCGTCAACGACATTGCCGTGCAGGGCGCTGCGCCGCTCTTTTTCATGGATTATCTGGCCACCGGAACGCTGGAGCCGGAGATCGCGGAAAAGATCGTTGAAGGCATAGCCGATGCCTGCCGTCACAACAACTGCGCGCTGATCGGGGGCGAAACGGCGGAGATGCCGGGCTTTTACCCCAAAGGCGAATACGATCTGGCGGGGTTTATTGTGGGCGTGGTTGATAAGAGCCGGATCATCACCGGGGCTAGGGTTGAGCCGGGCGACGTGCTGGTGGGCTTGCCTTCGAACGGCCTGCACACCAACGGCTACTCGCTGGCGCGGAAACTCTTCTTTGAAGTGGCCCACTATACGCCGGAGACCTATGTGAATGACCTTCACGGCAAGGCCGGCGCCGAACTGATGAAGACGCACAAGAGTTACTGGCCGGTATTGCGCAAGCTGATTGACGCCGAACTGGTGCACGCCATGGCCCATATTACGGGCGGCGGCATCACGGACAATCTGCCCCGCGTGCTGCCCAAGGGAATGGCCGCCATTGTGGAGATGGGGACATGGCCGATCCTGCCGGTTTTTACGCACATGCAGAAGATCGGCAACGTGCCTCAGGACGACATGATGCGGACTTTCAACATGGGGATCGGCATGGTGCTGGTGGTGCCGGCCAAAAAATACAAGCGCGTGCAGACGCTCCTGGAAAAGGCCGGCGAGAAAGCCTTCCTGATCGGCCGGATTGTGAAAGGCGACCGCAAGGTCCTCTACGCCTGATTGCGATGGCTCCAGTAAAAAGACTTGGCATCCTGATCTCCGGGCGAGGCTCGAACTTTGAAGCCATCGCCGATTCCGTTGCCGCCGGCCGCCTGGCAGCGGAAATTGCCGTCGTCATTTCCAACCGCGCGGATGCGCCGGGGCTGGAATCGGCGCGGCGGCGCGGGCTCAACGCCTGTCTGATCGCTTCGAAAGGCCGCGTACGCGAAGAGCACGACGCCGAAGTCATCTCCGCACTCAGAGACGCCAGGGTTGATCTGGTGTGCCTGGCCGGATACATGCGGCTGCTCTCCCCTGAGTTCGTGCGCGCATTTCCCAACCGGATTCTCAACATTCATCCTTCCCTGCTGCCGGCTTTCCCGGGCCTGGACGCGCAGAAGCAGGCCATTGATTACGGAGTGAAAATCTCCGGCTGTACCGTCCATTTTGTGGATGAGCATCTGGACCACGGGCCCATCATCCTGCAGAAAACCGTGCCGGTGCTGGAAACTGATGACGCGCATACGCTCTCGGCGCGGATTCTGGAGCAGGAACACCTGGCGTACACGGAGGCGATCCGGATGGTGCTTTCCGGGGAGTTCGAAGTGCGGGACCGCAAGGTCGTCCGCAAAACATCAAAGGCGGAGACGAACTGATGCTTAAGGTGAAGCTGCTGAACGCTTCAGCCACGGCCCCCACGGTGGCGCATCCGGGCGAGGACCTGGGCTATGACATATATGCGGCATTCATGATCATTGTTCCTCCACGAGGTCACGCGGTGGTGCCAACGGGCATTGCCATCGAGTGCACGTCAGCGGAAGGCAGGCCCATGGGCGCGCTCCTCCGCGACAAGTCTTCCATGGCGGCGCGGCGGCTGGTGCTCACCGGCGGCGTGATTGACGCCGGGTATCGCGGCGAAATCAAGGTGGTGATGGAGAACCTGGGCGATTCGGCATCCGTAATCAACGCCGGCGACAAGATCGCCAACCTGATCCCCTACCCGGTCCTGACCGGAGAAGTCCGGGTCGTGGAAGAGTTGGCCGAATCAAGCCGGAAGGCGGGCGGGTTCGGGTCGAGCGGGAAGTAATTTTTCAAATTCCCGAAGCCAGGCAGGATCTCCTATCACGGATTT
>DATIWA010000462.1:0-5995 GCA_035465515.1 Candidatus Limnocylindrales bacterium
CTCAGCATGAAACCAAAAGTCCGCTGCGTGCTCAATTGCAATGAGAGCTTTTCCGGGGAGCTCGCTGGCAAACCACCCTCATGACAGAAGAGGCCCACTCCCGTGAAAAAATTCCGAGTCTCTCTCATTTTTGCAGTAGCCTTTCTTGTTGTTATCTCGTTGTATTCACAAAGCCGCAAACAAGCCACATCATCTTTTGATTCAGCGGTGAATCGCAAAAGCGAAGCCCTGGCGGAGCAGGGGCGGCAGGTATTCCGCTATGACACCTTTGGAGACCAGGATTTCTGGGGCGGAACTCTCGGGCTGCATCAGGCCATTGAAGGCGCTAAGTTCGGCGGCGTCGGACCGGGTGTTTCGCCCGCGACCGCGCTGGCGGTAGGCCTTAAGGTTGACCAGGATGCCCTGCCCGCTGCTCTGGTGCAACAGATCAAGCTGGGCAATGTGGACTTGAACGATCCCGCGACCACCCTGGCATTGCTGAAGCTGAACGCAGTGATTGGCGTGACCGGGTTTTTCAATACTGATGGATCGCTCAAGTCTGTGGGCATCCAGTGCGCGCTGTGCCATTCCACGGTGGACAACGCTTTTGCGCCGGGAATCGGGCATCGCCTGGACGGCTGGCCGAACCGTGACCTGAACGTAGGCGCGATCGTCGGCCTGTCTCCCAATCTCCAGCCTGTGGCCGACCTCCTGCAAGTGGACGTGCCAACAGTCAAAACGGTCCTCAACAGCTGGGGCCCGGGCCATTTCGATGCGGAACTCTTCATGGATGGCAAGGCCTTCCGTCCGGATGGTAAGAGCGCGTCCACGCTGATCCCGCCCGCCTTCGGACTGGCCGGGGTAAACCTTCACACCTTCACCGGTTGGGGCTCCGTGCCATATTGGAATGCCTTTGTGGCCAACCTGGAGATGCACGGCAAAGGCAACTTCTCCGACAGCCGGCTCGATGATGCCGCGAAATTTCCCGTCGCGGCGCGGGCGGGTTTCGGCCATGTCCATAACGATGTTGACCTGATTACCTCCAAGCTCGCTTCCCTGCAGATGTATCAGCTCGATATCGCCGCGCCGGCTCCGCCCAAGGGCAGTTTTGACTCTGACGCCGCCGCCCGTGGCAAGGCGCTGTTCAATGGAAAGGCCCAGTGCAGCACTTGCCATGTTCCTCCGGCTTTCACCGAGCCCGGCTGGAACATGCATACCGCCAGTGAAGTCTGCGTTGACGACTTCCAGGCCAGCCGCTCTCCCGATGATCGCTATCGCACAACTCCGCTGAACGGCTTGTGGACACATACCAAAGGCGGCTTCTATCACGATGGCCGCTTCGCTACTCTCGCCGATGTCATCAACCATTACGACAGCTGTTTCAGCCTGGGCCTGAGCGATCAGGAAAAGGCTGATATCTCCCAATACCTGATGTCCTTGCCCGAGCGTGGTCAGCAACCGGACCACGACCGGATTTCATCGTCCGACAACGGTCCAAGGAAGATAGATCGTCAGAACACCGTGATTTTGGTCCCCGGCAACGGCCTTGATCAGACAACGGATCAGGATCGGCTGTCGCTGCCTGGTGGCAGTGCTGCGGAAAGAAATCGCGATTGATTGGATAATGGACGAAGGAGCGGGCTGTCGCGGTCCGCTCCTTTTTTTTGTTGCCGGCGCTCTCCGCCCCGGCACACCAGGCGCGGGCCCGGCGCCCCAAACCTGTTCTCATGTTTTGTCGGATAATGGAAGAGCAGAGAATTTGTCCCTGCAACCTTGCCATGGAAGCCAAAAACAATCGCGAATTTCTGGATTACTTTGAAAAGGTGCGCCAGCGTACCCTGAGGGTGATCGCCTGCATACCCGAAGATAAGTTCGACTGGACGTACAGCGAAGGCAAGTTCAGTTTTGCCGACATCATCCGGCATATGGCTGCCATTGAGCGCTACATGTATGCCGAGAACGTGCAGCGCAAGCCGAGTCGCTATCCCGGACACGGCAGGGAACTGGCCGGCGGGCGCCAGCAGGTCCTTGATTTCTTCAACCGCGCGCACCTGGAGTCCATGGAGATTTTCGGCCGGCTCACTGAGGCTGACCTGGACCAGAAATGCGTTACGCCCGGAGGCACGCCCATTACCGTGTGGAAATGGCTGCGCGCCATGGTGGAGCATGAAATTCATCACCGCGCCCAGATCTATACGTACCTGGGAATGCTTGGTGTGAAGACTCCGCCGATTTATGGATTGACGTCGGAGGAAGTGCGGGAACGAAGCCAGGCAGCTGCAGGTGATCGCGCTTGATCGCAAGCCGTAGTTGAAGATCCGCGATCTTCCGTCTCAAACCGCGGTAACCTTTTTCTGTCCTGTACCAGCAACCAGATGCCCATTGCTTTCCTGACCCTGGAAATCCGGATCGAAGCCGCGCACTCCCTCAAGGACAAGCGCCAGGTGGTGCGCAGCATGAAAGACCGCTTGCGCAATTCCTTCAATGTTTCCGTCGCGGAACTGGATGCCACCGATTTGTGGCAGCGTGCCACGCTTGGGGTTGTCAGCATATCGGATTCCCGGGATTACCTGGATGGCCTGATGCGCAACGTGGAGCGCGAGGCGGTCAGGCTGGCCAACAACGGCGGAGCAGAGGTGGTGGATTCGTTCCTTGGCTATCTGGAAACCGGGGAGGCCGGATGATTCGGGATCAGGCTTCGGGCCCTTGTGACAGATCCAAAAATGAAGGGCTTTTCACGGTCCAACGCAATCACCAGGCGGCGGCTTTTCAGGTCGCGGGCATCGCCTGGGTCTCTCAAAACCCCCTATTCCTTCGCCGCCCCCACTCTGGTATTCTCATAAGTTTTTCGCTGGGCCAAAAAAATGCCGGAGCAACGAGGCAAGCAGCACCATAGGGAGCGCATCGGTGAGGCGCTGAAGGAAGAGATTGGCGCCATCATTGAAGGTGAGCTGGGAGATCCCCGGATCGCCCTGTGCACCGTAAGCGAAATTGCGCTTTCCCCGGACGGCAAAAGCGCCCGCGTTTTTGTACAGGTGCGGGGCGATGAACAAGAGTGCCAGGCGACGCTGAAAGGCATTAACGCTGCCAAAGGTTACATTCGGCACGTGCTGCTGGAGAGAATGGGTGTGCGCCATATTCCGGACCTCAGTTTTGTGCTCGACCGCTCGGAGGAATACGGGGGGCGGATTGATGAGTTGTTGGGCCGAATAAAAAAACGTAAAAAATAGGGAACCATGGACCAGCTCCACCAGGTCTTGCACGAAATCGAACAACGGAACAGCTTCCTCGTGACCTCGCACGCGCGCCCCGATGGCGATGCCATCGGATCGGCGCTTGCCATGGGACAGGTCCTGCGGAAAATGGGCAAGAAAGCCGAGGTGGTCCTGGGTGACAGCGTTCCCGTGATCTACAAGCCGCTGCCGATGTCCGACACCATCGTCCATGCTTCCAGTGTGAATGGAAACTTTGATGCCGCAATCATCCTTGAATGCGACAGCGTGCAGCGCACCCGCCTGGAAGGCCTGGACAGGCATTTCCTTATTAATATTGATCACCACGCCAGTTCCAAAGCTTTTGCCAACGTAAATTGGATTGACCCCGGCGCCTGCGCGGTGGCGGAGATGGTCTTTCGTCTGGCCCTGGCGGCGCAGGTGAAGATCACGCCGGAGATTGCCACCTGCCTCTACACCGCTGTGCTTACCGATACCGGCGCGTTCAGCTATTCGCCCACCAATGCGCGTACGTTTGAGCTGGCCAAGTGGCTGGTGGAGCACGGCGCTGATCCGGTGAAGATTGCCCAGAACGTGTACTTTTCCAGCCCCACGTCCAAGATGCGGCTGCTGGGCGCTGCGCTCAGCAACCTGCATCGCGAGGGCGCCATCGCCTGGATGGCCGTCACCCGGCAGGACATGGAGCGCTGCGGTGCGCTCGATGAAGATTGTGAAGGGCTGGTCAACTATGCGCTGGGTATCGCCGGAATCGAAGTCGCGGTGTTCTTCCGTGAGCTGGCCAGCGAGAGGGTCCGCGTAAGCATTCGCAGCAAGGGGGCGGTGAATGTGGCTGATATCGCCGCCAGGTTTGGCGGTGGCGGCCATGAATGCGCGTCGGGATTTTCCCTGGAAGGCCCCATGGGCGGCGCGGCGGAAACGGTGCTGAAGGAATTGCGCGCCCACATGCCGGATGCTCCCTGAAAACCTATGCAGCAAATTTCAAGCTTGAATCAAACGCTATCGTTCGCCGGCGCCATACTGATCCTCATCGGCTATGCCGGCCAGCAGTTCGGGTGGCTGCGTTCGCATGCCGCCACTTACAACCTGGTCAACGCCGCAGGTTCCCTCATTCTTGGCGCTATTGCCTTGCGCCCTTTCCAGCTCGGTTTCGTGATGCTGGAATTCATCTGGGCGGGAATCAGCCTGTGGGCTCTGGCCCGCTGCCTCGGCCGGAAGCCCGCGGCATGAACCGCAATCGAATTGTCCTTCCCCAGCTTCTGCTGGTCCTGGCAGTCTGCGCGTTTTTCTTTTTCTTTGGACTGGGCGCGTTCGGGCTGGTCGGGGCCGATGAGCCCCGTTACGCGCAGGTCGCCCGCGAGATGCTGGCCCGCCATGACTGGATCGTGCCTACCTTGAACGGCCATCCCTGGCTGGAAAAGCCCGTGCTGCTCTACTGGCTGGAGATGCTGGCTTACAGCGTTTTCGGTGTGCATGGCTGGGCCGCCCGCGTTCCGTCGGCGGCGCTGGCCACGGCGCTTGCGGTGGCTGCATTCTTCTTCATGCGGCGGTTCCGCCCGGGCAGCGAGATGGATGCCGCATTCATCATGGCTTCTTTCGCCGCCATGATCGGTTTTGGGCGCGGCGCTTCCACGGATATGCCCCTGACCGCCCCCTTCTCCGCGGCCATGCTGGCCTGGTGGGCGTGGCATGAGACGGGAAACAGGCTCGCGCTCGCCGGCTTTTACGCCTGCCTTGCTGTGGGCGCTCTGGCCAAAGGCCCCATCGCCCCCGGACTGGCTGTGCTGATCGTTGCCGCCTATTCGTTCCTGCGGCGCGATGGAAAGATCTTTCTGCGCAGCCTGTGGCTCCCCGGCTTCGCCCTGTTCTTCGTCATCGTGCTGCCCTGGTATGTGGCGGTGCAGCTCAGGGTGCCGCAATTCTTTCACGAGTTTTTCCTGCGCCAGAACCTGGAGCGGTTCAGCACCAATCTCTACCAGCACAAACAGCCGTTCTGGTATTACGTCCCGGTCTTTCTCCTGGCTGTTCTGCCCTGGATCGTCTTTACGCTCCCGGCCCTGGGGCACGCTTCGCGCGCAGGCTTGCGCAGGCTGCGCGGTGGCGCCTCGGACTGGCAACCGGACGCCCAGGAAGACTGGCTGGCCCTCTTTCTCTGGCTCTGGCTCCTGATTCCGATCGTATTTTTCAGCATCTCGCAGTCCAAGCTGCCCGGCTATATCCTGCCGGCGGTCCCGGCAGCCGCCCTGCTCACGGCCCTGGACATTCATCGCAGGCAGGCTATCGCCCGCGTCAAGCTGGCGCTGCATGCGCTGGTCTGCGGAGGTGTATTGGCCGCTGTGCTGCTTGCGCCCTGGAGCCTCATGCGCCAACCAGTAGCTCCGGCGGCGAGAATCATTATTCCAATACTGGCCGGGGTCATGGCCGTCATTGTCCTGGTGGCGGTCCGCTCCAGCGGGACGGGTGCTCTGCGCTTTGCCACCCTGGTTCCACTGGTGCTCGGTCTGGGGTTTCTGCTGCGCGGGGTGGCTCCTGCGATTGACGGCACACAGTCCGCCCGGCCGCTGGCCGCCGAATTGGTCCACCTGGGGGTGGGAGGGCGGGAATCCGTGGCGGTTTTCAATGTCAAACGCGAAGCCGAGTACGGACTGAATTTCTACCTCAACCAGCCCATCCTCCGCTATGAGCGTGACGGGGTCCCGGCGCAAGCTCACATTGTGATTGTGAAGGCGGGCAGCGCTGGCGCTCTCCAGGCCCTTTTGGGAGACAGAAAAGCTGTTTCCGTGGCG
>DATIWA010000463.1:0-3698 GCA_035465515.1 Candidatus Limnocylindrales bacterium
GGCAGCGCCCTGAAAGCGTCTTCATCGGTTGCGTCATCGCCCAGATAGGCGATTGCGTTCTGCGCCGGCATCTCCGCCAGAATCGCGCGTACGGCGTCCCCCTTGTCACGGTTGCCCAGGATGAACTCAATCCCGCCATCGAACTCCAGAATGCGATGCCGCGTCCGCGTACTCAGGCTGGCGAAGACCCGCAGCGAGGCGGCGCGCGCTTCCCTCTGCAGGTCCAATCCCAGACCCCGATAGTGGACCGCCACCGCGGCCGGTTTGAGCTCCACCAGCTCACCCAGCCCTTCCATTTGCAGCAGCTCGTCGGCATGCTGGATCAGCAGTGAATTGGGGCTCTCTTCGGCGGTGGTATAGCTGCCGTCGGCAGTCAGCCGTTCCCATCCATGCATCCCCCAGATTTCGCACTTCAGACGGTAGGGCTGCAGCAGCCCCGCCAGTTCGCCGGCGGAGCGCCCCGTAATAAAGACCAGGCGGGTGTCGCTGTTGCCGGCAATTCTTTGTAGTGATTCCATGGTCCCCGGATAAGGGACCGCCTTGCTCCTCTCTATGTTGAAAGGAGCGACGGTACCGTCGTAATCAAGCAGCAAAGCGCGATGCCGGAGCGCCGGCAGGCGTTCAAAAAAGCCGGATATCGGGCATGTAGCCACGGACATGCAAAACCTCCACGCAGTTTGATTCCAATAAGTTGGGAATTTCTAATTCAGCGGAGAGGATGAGCTAACAAAGGAAGGCGCAAAGCAGAGACAGGCTGTGCAGGCGATGCGGAAAAGTCAGCGATTCACGGCGCCGGAAAATAAAAATCAGGAACTGGGTAAGGGCCAGGGCCGCGCTCAGGACAAGAACGCAGTGCGCGAGCAACTGGGCAATCTGCTCGCCACGCAACGTGGTCTTGGGCAGGTCAACATTCGGCGCAATGCAGATCACCAGCACGCACAGAATAAGCAGTGCCGCCGCCGACTTGTAGGCCCAGAATCTCATACAGAGAGTGTCAGTATATCGCGGATCGAATCTCTTAGATGTTTAAGTTGCAATATCGAAACATGTCTCCTGTTAAATATATGATTCTCCGAGGCTTAAGAATTTTTCCGTGGGCAAGGAGTACCCCGGGCCTTCGAAATGAAAACGCCGCCCAGACATTGCCGGGCGGCGTTCAAGGTCAGCTGGGCCGTGGCCCTAGTTGACTGTAAGCGTGACGGAGGTCGAGTGGACCAGAGGTCCGCTCGTGCCCGTAACGGTAAGCGGGTAGATTCCCTGCTTGGCGCGGTGGTCCACCACGAACGTCAGGGTGGAGACGCCGCTGCCGGTAATCGAAGCGGGAGTAAATGACGCCGTCACCAGCGGCGGCAGCCCGGAAATGCTCAGGTCTACCGTACCGGTGAATCCGTTGACCGCGGTGATGGTCACGGTCTCAGAGCCGCTGGAATTGCGTTTTACGGTGATCGCTGACGGCGCCGCGATGGTGAAATCCGCGGTCGGTAAGGGATCCACCTCGAGCGTAACCGACGTTGTACGAGTAAGTACCCCGTCCGTGCCGATAATTGTCAGCGGGTAGATGCCGGGCACCGTGGCCGCGGTGGTTGTGATGGAGAGCGTGGTGCTCCCCGAAGTGAGCAGTGAAGCCGGATTGAAGGTTGCCGTGGTATTGGCCGGCAGTCCGCTCACGCTGAAGCTCACTGTGCCTACATAGTTGTTGATGGGCGAGAGTGTGACCGTATAGCTGGTTCCCTGTCCGACGATGATGATTTGTGATCCCGGCGACGCCGAGAGCGAGAAGTCAGGCGCCAGGACGGTCAGGGTCGCCGTGGCGGTACGCACCAGCGGGCCGCTGGTTCCTGTGACAGTAAGCGTATAGGTGCCCGCCGGAGTATCGGCAGCGGTGACCACCGTGAGTGAAGAAATGCCCGAGCCGGTTATCGAAGTCGGACTCAGGGTGGCGGTGGCGTTCGGCGGCAATCCGCTCACGCTCAGAACCACAACTGACTTGAACCCTCCCGAGCTTCCCACAGTAACTCCATAGCCGGCATTCTGGCCCTGGTTCACCGATTGTGCCGTCGGCGAGATGCTGACCGAGAAGTTGCCCACCGGATCCACCTCGAGTGTCAGAGGCACAGAGTGTGTGCTGAAACCGTCTGTCCCTGTGACGGTAAGCGAGTAAATAGCCGCCGGCGTGCTGCTGGTGGTGGTTATTGTGAGCGTCGAAGATCCGGAAGCGGTCAGGCTTGCCGGGGTAAAGGTGGCTGTGGCGAATGGCGGCAGGCCGCTGACGCTGAAGTTCACCGTGCCGGTGTAGCCGTTGACCGGAGTCACGGTTGCCGTGTACGTGGCTGAGTTGCCCACCACAATGGTCTGCGAAGCAGGTGTGGCGCCGAGAGTAAAGTCGGTCACAACCAGGGTTACGTCGGCGGAATGGGTAAGAACGCCGTCGCTGCCCGTGATTGTCAGAATGTAATTGCCCGCGGGCGTGGTGCCTGCGGTTGTGGCAATCGCCAGAGTGGACGTGCCGGACGCAATCACCGAAGCCGGGGTAAACGTGGCGGAGGCGCCTGCCGGCAGGCCGCTCACGCTGAAGCTTACAGTGCCTGCATAGCCGTTGAGCGGAGCCACCGTCGCCGTATAGCTGGTGGAACCGCCGGTAATGATGGTTTGCGAGGCAGGACCCGCCGTCAATGTGAAATCAGGCATCGTCACTACCAGAGTGACAGATGCAGTGTGGGTCAGGACGCCATCGGTGCCCGTGATCGTCAGCGGGTATGTCCCTGTCGGCGTGGTCGCTGCCGTGGTCACGGCCAGCGCTGAGGTTCCCGAGCCCGTCAAAGACGCCGGCGTAAAGCTTGCCGTCGCATTCAGCGGAAGTCCGCTGATGCTGAAGGTCACCGTGCCGGAGTATCCGCCGATGGCCGTCTGCGTCACCGTGTAATTGGCTGTCAAGCCCTGGTTCACCGACTGCGACGCCGGCGACGCCGCCAGAGCGAAGTCAGGTGTGGCGTTGTTGTTCCAGAGGGTGACCAGGTTGTTGGCGTCCACGGACCCCCATCCGGTCGCCAGGTCATAACCCGCGCCCGCGGTGAAACCCACCACGCCGGGCACGCTGTTATCGCCGGTAATGGTGTCGTGATACACCGCCGTGCCGCCTGCCGCCTGTGTTTGTCCCATGCTGTACAGGATCGGATTGGCGTTGCCTTGCGCCGCTCCGGTCTTCTGCACTACCAGCGCCATGAGCCCGGCAAATGAGGGCGACGCCGCTGAAGTCCCGCCCACGGCGAAAAGACCCGTAGCGGTCGCGGTGTGGCCCTGAATGATCAGATATCCATCATGGCTGGCTGAGCTGAGCGCAACGTCGGGCACATCGCGCACGCCGTCCGCCGGCACGCCCGGTCCCGCCTGGAATGCAGGCTTGGCATAGACGGTGCTGGCGCCGCCGCCGCTGGCGAACAGTCCGGAACCGCCGGTGACCGCTCCGCTCTCATTCCATACGATCTCCGGAATATAGCTGAGCGCCGATGACTGATCAGCGTTGTTGGTCGCCGACCAGAAGGTTCCCGTGCCTTCGTCAAATTGCGTGCCGCCGACGGAAATGTTGTTGGGGGTCGAACTCAGTCCGTTTACGCCGGTGCCCGTTCCGGTCGGCGCGCTGGCGGGGTCGCAACCCGCGGCGCCGCTGTCGCCGGAGGAGACAAACGCCGTGATTCCCT
>DATIWA010000464.1:0-8548 GCA_035465515.1 Candidatus Limnocylindrales bacterium
GAAATCCAACTGGACGTCGCGCACTGTTCCTTCTGATTTAAGACGCGGAAAATACTCCGCAAAGACTTCGGCGCTGTGCGGAGTAAGCAGGTCGGGCGGGGTCATCTGACCCACAAGTTCCTCGCGGCTGTACCCAAGCCAGTTCAGTTCTGTGTTGTTCACATAGAGAAATGTGCCGTTAGCATCCAGACAGTGGTAGCCGCAGGGAGCTTCGTCGAACAGGTCCTGGACCAATTCCATTTCTGATTCTGTCGGCACTGTATTGGGCAAGCAATGCTCTCGCGTCGTTTCGATATCCGGCTTCCGTTGGAAGGTTCCACCAGAATACGTTGCGTTGGCAGTGACATATGTCACATGAGAGTAAGTGAGTCTTTAGAGAGTCGCTGTCCCCTGATGGTTAGTTTGCGGGATGGACCTCTGTTGGCGCACGGCAGGACATAGAAGCGTTGAAAATACATGACTTACGTCTCTTACGTCCGGTCACTCTGAGACGCGAGTCCCGCATCCCCAGGCGCCCGGCTGCCAGGTCCCGCTCCACCTGCGGTCACATCAGGCCGGGAACGTTGGAGGACCGGCAGAGCCCCCGGGCAGTGAAGAAAAGCAGCCATACGCTGCGGGGATCTGTCGATGGCATTGACGCCGGGGCCAACTCGGCCAGGCCAAGCACCCTCCTACTTTATACGTCCCATCTCCTGATCTCAGGCCGCAGGTGCATGTCCTGAGCTTTGGGCGGGCCTGTACTCTCGAAAGCTGCCCTCCGGCAGGAGATGGGTACAATAAAGCCAGCGCCCACACCGCATGCTGAAATTCACGTTCAGACTCCTGGCGATTGCCGCCATTCTTGTGGCGGCCCTCCTGTGCTACGCCATTCTGCTGCCTGCCGGTCCGCACGAAGAAAAGCTGGTGCAGCTTAAGGCGGGGTCCTCCGCCCGTCACATTGCCGCGGAGTTGAAGAAAGCCGGCATCATCCATAGCGAGTACGCATTTCTCCTGTGGCACTATCTGCACGGCCGCAGGAACCTGAAGGCCGGAGAGTATGCTTTCGACCATCCGGCGCGGCTGCGCGAGGTTTACGACCGCATCCAGCGCGGCGATATCTTCGTTCATCTTCTGGTGATCCCCGAAGGCTATAACATCTTTGACATCGCCGCCGCCATTGAGGACTCCGGTCTGGGCCGGCGCGATGATTTCCTGCATGTCGCGCAGACCGATCTGGCCCTGATTCGCGACCTTGACCCGCAGGCGCCCAGCCTTGAAGGCTATCTGTTCCCGGACACCTATCGTTTTACCCGCACACAGTCTATGCACGACATCGCGGCAGCCATGGTGCACCGCTTCCGCCAGACGGCGCATGAGGCTGGTTTGCCAGCGGATTTGCATTCGCTCGTGATCATGGCCAGCATCGTGGAAAAAGAAACGGCAGCGGACGCGGAGCGTCCGGAGGTAGCCAGTGTTTTCTACAACCGGCTGAACCGCCACATGGTCATGGCCACTGATCCCACCGTGATCTACGCGGCGCTGCTCAATGGCCGCTACCGCGGCGCGATCTACCGCTCTGACCTTCAGTTCGACTCGCCCTACAACACGTACAGAAGAACCGGTTTGCCGCCCGGCCCCATCTGCAACCCGGGGAAGGCCTCTTTACTTGCAGCCATGCACCCGGCGGACACGCAATATCTTTATTTTGTAAGCGACAACCATGGGCACCATAATTTCTCCCGCACTCCGGAAGAACATGCGAAGAACGTGGCTGCCTATCGTCGCGCTGTGGCCGAGTCCGTCGCCCGGTAAGATTTGCCGCACCTTGTCATTCTTTGCCGTCCCGCCTGCCCGCCGTAACCCAAATGATTCGATATACTCTAAATGTTGATCTTTATAAATGGACCCTTTTTGATGCACGCATCTTCCCGACTTCGCGCTTTTATTCTGCTCATGGCAGTATTGCCGCTCACCGGCTGTCTGTTCCGCAGCTCGCGTCCGGTCACCCGGACCCTGACCACCTCTCCGCTCAAAGAGGCCACCCTGGAGCAGCTGGTCGGGACCATCAATTCCAGCGCGCAGCATTTGCAGACGCTTAGCGCCAATGTGGACATCAACTTCTCCACCGGCGGCGAAAAAAAGGGCAAGGTCACCGATTACCGCCAGTTCAGCGGGTACGTGCTGGTGCGCAAGCCGGAAATGCTGCGCATGATCGGGCTGGTGCCGGTGGTGCGGAATCGCATGTTTGACATGGTAAGCAACGGCCGGCATTTTGAGCTGTCCGTCCCGCCACAGGGCAAGTTCTACATCGGCTCCAATCAGCCTCCACAGAAAGCAACGGGCCCGGCGCTGGAGAATCTGCGCCCCCAGAGCATCTTTGATGCGCTCCTGCTCAAGCAGATTGACCCGGTCAACGAACTGGCTGTGCTGGAAAGCAGCACGGAAACGGTGAAGGACCCCAAAACGCACAAGGGCGCCATCGCGCCTGACTATATTGTTGTCGTGATCCGTAAGGACGACAGGGGATACTATCTTTCCCGCAAAATCGTATTCAGCCGGATTGACCTGCTGCCGCACGAGCAGTACATCTATGATCGCGGCGGGCAACTGGCTACGTTCGCGAGATATGAGGACTTTGGTGACCATGGCGGGATCATGTTCCCGAGCGTCATTGAGATTCAGCGGCCCATTGAGGAGTACGCGATTGGCCTTACCGTAACCAAGTTGCGCCTGAACGAATCGCTTACCGATGATCAGTTCGTGCTCACACAGCCGCCCGGAACCAAGCTGATTGAGCTTGACAATAAAAACACCAGTGCCGGGAACCAGCCGGGACCGGACCGCAATTTTCAGAACAGGTAGCTGTCAGCTCAGGTTCATCCGACTCTGCCAGGATTTATGCCGCATGAATAGAATGATCGTGTCCAACCTGGTGTACCGGCCGCTCCGGTCGCTCATCAGCATCCTTGCCATCGCCATCGAAGTCAGCCTCATCCTTCTCATTGTGGGCTTGAGCCTGGGAATGCTCAACGACAACAACGCCCGCCAGAAGGGAGTTGGCGCAGACGTGATGGTCCGCCCCCCGGGTTCCTCCAATTTTTCCGCGTTCAGCAGCGCTCCGGTCCCTCTCAAACTGGCCGACATCCTGCGCCGCCAGCCGCATGTGGTAGCGGTGGCCCCGGTCGTGCTTCAGGTCACCTCACAAACCAATATCGAGGTGATTGACGGGATTGATTTGAAGAGCTTTGAGGCGGTGGGCGGCCCAATGCGGTATCTGAGCGGCGGTCCTTTTGAGGGGCCCTATGACATGATCGTGGACGATCTTTTTGCCTCGGCCAACCACGTGCAAGTCGGCTCCATGTTGAAGCTCTGGGACCATGATTTCCGAATTTGCGGCATCATTCCACAGGGCCGCGGCGCCCGCCGTTATCTCCCCATCACCACGCTGCAAGACCTCATCGGGGCGGAAAACAAAGCTTCCATGTTCTATGTGAAGCTGGATGACCCGCGGAATGCCGACGCGGTGGTGCAGGAATTCAAGGCCATTCCGGGCATGGAAAGCTACAACATCATGTCACTCGGCGAATTTCTTTCGGTGATGTCACCGAACAACATCCCGTTGCTCAACACCTTCATCCGCTCCGTTGTCGCCATCGCCATGGTGATAGGGTTCCTGGTTATTTTTCAGGCCATGTATACGGCGGTGCTGGAGCGCACCCGGGAAATCGGCATCCTGAAGTCCATGGGCGCTTCCAAGACGTACATTGTGCGGGTGATTCTTCGGGAGACCCTGGTGCTGGCGATCAGCGGCATTGTCGTGGGGCTGGTCATCAGCTTCGTCGCATCCAGTGGTATTCGGCATGCAATTCCCACGCTGCCGGTCCACTTCAGTTGGGCATGGGTCCTGCGCGCCGCGATCATCGCCATTATCGGCGCCATGTTGGGGGCCCTGTATCCGGCCTTCAAAGCCGCACAGAAAGACCCGATTGACGCGCTGGCCTACGAGTAACACCTGGCTCTCAGCGTACAGCAATCACTGAGTGCCTATTCATGTCGCAGTGCCTTTACCGGGTTCACGCGCGCGGCGCGGGCGGCCGGAATATACCCCGCCACTAATGCCACGACAGCCAGAATGAGCACAGCCTCAAGGATGGTCCGCGGATCAAGCGCGCCAAGCCCATAAAGTTTCGTCGCGACCAGCCTGGTGCCGGCTGTAGTCAGGCCGACTCCAACCGCGACTCCGATGGCAATCATCACCCCCGTTTCGCGCAAGACCATGGAAACAACGTCGCCGCGGCCGGCCCCCAGCGCCATGCGGATACCGATCTCGTTGGTGCGGCGCGCCACCCCGTAGGACAGCACCCCATACAGACCGGTGGCGGCCAGCAACAATGCAACCAGGCCGAAGGCCACACACAGGTGCGCGATCATCCGGGGCTGCGCGGTGTTGCGTTCCAGCAAGTCCACCAGCGGACGCGCCTGGTCCAGGGGAATATTATCGTCCACGCTGAGAATCGCCTTACGCACGGCGGCCAGGGTTTGCTCCGGATCCGCCGCGCTCCGCACGATGACTGTTGCCCCGTCCGGCGTGCCTTGCATGAACTGCTCAAAGGAACCGTAGAAGCGGGGCGGGACCTCGCCGCGCAATGAATGGTCGCGGGCGTTCTTCGCGACCCCAACCACCTCCATCACGCTTCTCTGGTCGCCGAACCTCTCCGTAACGTGCAGCCCGACCGGGTCTCTACCCGGGAAAAACCGCTTGGCAAAAGATTCATTGATGACACAAACGCGCGGAGCCGTGGACGAGTCTTGCCGCCCGATCTCCCTGCCGCGGAGCATGGGAATGCCTACGGTTGAAAAATAAGCCGGGCCGACTAAATCAAAACGCGATGCCCTTTCGTTGTCTTTCGTTGGCGTGAAACCTTCCACTTCAATTTCGTCGCCCGACTCTCCGCCACTGAATATCCCGTTAATGGAGTAGGTCACGCCACGGACGCCGGGAACGGCCCGCACACGGTCGGCAACCTCATGCCACAGACCGGCAAGCTGCGCGTCTTTGTATCCGGCGGCGCCGGCGTCTGCTCCGATCAGGAGAAGTTTTTCTTTCGGGTACCCGAGATCCACTGACTGAAGGTTCCAGAGGGTGCGCAGAAACAGTCCCGCGCCCACGATCACCAGGCTTTTAGCAAGGTTCAGTTTCGCTCCCGAACTGGTGAGGCCGCGGCCGCTTTCACGCAGGCTCTCATTGATGTTGATGCGCGTACCGCGAATCGCCGGCACCAGTCCGAAGACAATGCCGGTCACAACGGTGATTCCGAGGGTGAAACCAAGCACCCTCAGGTCAAGGGTGGGGTTGAGGGCGAAGTCTTGCCTGGTCTCCGAAAGCTGGACCAGCAGGAGACGTGCCGCTCCCCAGGCAACCACCAGTCCCGCGACACATCCCAGCAATGAAAGCAGCAGGCTTTCCGTCAGGAACTGGCGGACCACGCGAGCGCGGGAAGCGCCAATCGAAAGCCGAACGCCGACTTCTTTGTAGCGGGCCATGGCGCGCGCAAGCAGCAGATTGGCGATGTTGGCACAGGCTATCAGCAGGACAACTCCGGCCACACTCAGGAGAATCAGCAGTTGCTGCGAAAAGTCGGCCCGGTTCTGGAACGCTCCTGTGCCGGCATCATGAAGTTTGAGTTTCTGGTTAAGCACCCGCTTGCGCGTTTCCGGCGAGAGCGTTCCGGGATAGCCTTCTTCAATGAGGTTACGGAACAGCACGTCCATCTCGGTTTGCGCGCCGGCCAGGGTCACGCCCGGCTTCAAGCGCCCGATGGCGTGCAGCCACATCACCTTTGCGATGTCTTTGCTGAGGTCCTCGTGCAGCCAGTCGCGGCCGGGTTGGACCATCGGTTGCATCATCATCGGGAGCCACATGTCCGGTCTCTGCCCAACGCTTTCGCCCTGAAAGCCGGGAGCCGCCACGCCGATAATCGTCAGGGTCGTGGAGAACATCTTGAATGTCGTGCCGATTACATTGGTGTTGCCGCCGAACCGCTTCTGCCAATAGTCATAACTGATGACCGCATACGGGTCCAGCCCCGGAGCTTTGCCGTCATCCGAAGAGAAGAAGCGTCCAATCGCGGGTTCGACGCCCAGAACGGAGAAATAGTTTTCTGAAACCAGCTGCCCGCGCGCATCCTCCTGCCCGCCGCCGCTGATCCGTACCTGCCAGCGGTCAAGCTGCGCTTCCACGGCACACAGCCCGGAAAGAGTGGTCGCATGGTCGCGAAGCTGCTGATATTCCGCATAACTCAGGAGACCGCGTTCGCCGCCCGACATCCCTTCGGACACTCCGGACGCGCTGGGGTTCGTAAGCATGATGAGCTGCTGCGGGTCGCGTACCGGCAGCGATTTCAGCAGCGCCGCGTTCATCACGCTGAAGATCGCCGTGTTGGCGCCGATGCCAATGGCCAGCGAGAGTATGGCCACCCCGCTGAAAACCGGGTTGCGTGCGAATTGCCGTAACGCGTAGCGCAGGTCTTTGATAAGAGTTTCCATCCATCCCGCAAGGTCCATGGCGCGCATCCTTTCAGTTTCCAGGGTGGTATTGCCGAATTTGCGGACCGCCGCGGCCCGCGCTTCCTCGCGATCCATGCCGTTGCGCTGCAACTCCTCGGCACGCAGGTCGAGGTGAAGGCGCAGTTCTTCGTCCAGTTCGCGCTGGAGCGAGTTCGAGCGAAATGTGTTCAGGAGCCGGTTGAGCCACGCCATGACCAGATCACGCAAATTGCAGCACGCGGGAAACCGCGTTTGTCAGCTCGCTCCAACGCTTCTGCTCGGCCTCAAGCTGCTTCATGCCGGCAGCAGTGATCGAGTAGTAGCGTGCGCGGCGTTTGTTCTCCGTTGTTCCCCACTCCGCTGAAATCCAGCCCTCCTGCGCCATGCGGTGCAGGGCCGGATAGAGCGATCCCTCTTCCACACGCAGCACATCGCCCGCTACCGACTGGAGATGCATGGTGATGCCGTAGCCGTGCATGGCGCCCCGGCTTGCCAGTGATTGCAAGACCAGCAGATCCAGAGTTCCTTGCAGCCTGTCATTGGGATGTTTGCCCATTTCGTGCTCTCCTAGCCAGCTATAGGACGGACAGGCAGAGAATCGGTTAGCAAAAAAGAAACGGCCCGCAAAAAAAGACGCGTCCGGCGACCGAGCCCCCGCCTTAGCGATTTTATTGGGCAGCCGAGTGAAAGTTTCCTTCCGGCCGCTCCGCCGACAGATGCACGACTCTCCGCGATTCACGCGCCGGACGCCGGGCTTCATATTCAAGGAAGTCGTGAATCACTTTGGTGGCATCTTTGTATCCTTCGACGATTACCGGCCCGATAATCTCTCCGTCAAAGTCCAGAGATGTTGCCGCCAGGGGCTTTTTGGGGGCAATGTGGAAGGCCCGCACGTACCGGTATCGTTGCCGTCCAATCTCCAGTTCAACCTGCTCAGGCTTTACACCCAATTCAGCCGCGTAGACCCTGCACAGCCGGTTGAAGTTGTTGAGCAGCGCAATATCAGACTTGAAGTTTTTGGAAATCAGGATGTCCACTGCATGCACGCCGACGTCAAGAAAGGTCTTGATCTCACCCGCATGGTCTTCGCCCTCCGGCGGCGAAAGCAGCACCAGAAACAGGACGTCGGCGCCCAGGCGCAACGCGGGAAGGATCGGCTGGTTGGTCATGATGCCGCCATCGGTCCACAGGCGGCCATTCATCGGCACCGTCTCATAGGCGAAGGTATATGAGGAAGAAGCCACGGCAGCCTGCACCATGTCAGGCGCCTGCTCCACTTCGCGACGCACGAAGTCCTTCTGGACTTCAGGATCGTCGGCAAGCACGTCCAGGGGCACATTGCAGAAAAACCTTCCCGTTCCGTGCTGAATGTCGGTGGCAGTCATGATCACGCGGATCTGGGATTTGGCCAGGCTCTCCTGGGGAATGCGCGCGCGAAGAAATTTAATGCGATCGAAGTTTGAAAACAGCCCGGTGCGCAGAGGCATGCGAAGAAAACGATGGCTGAGCCGGCTCAGTGGATTCTGAAGCAAGCGGTAGAGGCACATGGCTGCCGCGATGACAGCAGCGGCCGGTATTGGCGCACTCAGCTCAAATACCCGCCCGCCGCGCAAGGGCAGATGAATATGTGTAAAGCTGAGAAATACAACGACAAAACCCCAGACAAGCACGTTTGCTCCCAGCGACACCCAGGCCTTCCTGCTGTCCGGGTCCCACCGACGGCCGCGAACAAAATTCAACATTACGTAGCCAATGTAAGAGAGCTTGTCGGCAAAGAAGAGAATCGCGATTCCAGCCGCGCCCAGCGCCAGCCAGGTGGACTTGGGATGATGCGCATGCAGATAGATGCCGTGCTCCTGCATCCACACCCAAATGAAGTTGGCAACGCCGGCCGAAGCGGCGATCAGCCCGGCAAGCAGAAAAATATAGCGCGACCAGTCAATGCCGAGGGTCGCCGGCGTAAGTTCCATCCAGGAACGCACCAGCACTTCCGCGTTTCCCACCAACCCTTCAGAATGGGCCG
>DATIWA010000465.1:0-3861 GCA_035465515.1 Candidatus Limnocylindrales bacterium
CCCACGAAGAGCAGCGCCGGATAGAAGTACAGCTCGCTTCGCGTCCAGGCGCTGCCGGAAACTGCCGCGGCCTGCTGCTCCTGATCGGGGACCCGCGAGAACAGCTTTTCCGCCAGACGAAAATAGATAGCGGTGCAGGGAATGGCGATCAGCCATACGCCGGCGGTAATGACCCATGTCTCCTTGGTGGCGCCCAGCAGGGCGGCAGAAGCCGCCGCCAGCATCAGAGAGCGCGGCTGGCCGGTCTCCCTGTAGCGCAGCCACGCCACGATCACGCCCAGGGTGAAAAAGACAAACAGGATTTCATGGATGAAATAGCGTGAGAAGAAGACAAAGCCGGGTGAGACCGTGGCCAGCGCCGCGGCGCACAGCGCGCCGAAGGTCCCCAGTTGCCGGCGCAGGCACAGCATGAGCCACACCACGCCCACGCCGAAGATGGCGGGCACCAGCCGGATGGTGAAGGTGTTCAGCCCATCTTTCCCCATGAAAAAGCTGGCGATGCTGCTGGTGACCAGTCCCGCGTAATAGAGAGACGGGCCGTGATAGTTGCTGGGATCGTAATGGTAGTAGCCGTTGCGGAACAGGCTGACCATGAACAGCCCGTTCACGCCTTCATCGTGGTGCAGGACTTTGTGAGAGAGAAAGATGAGCCGCAGAAACGCGGCGGCGAACAGGATGACGGTCCCTGCCCACTGCCAGAGCGTGAGCCCCCAGACCCTGGCCTGCAACAGCTGCGGCTGGTCGCCCGGGAGGGCCTTTGGCGGCTGCCCTTTCGCTTTTTGCCGGGCCTTGCGTCTTCTGATTTCGGCGGGGACTTGTGCCATCTTTGAGCCCATCTTAACGCAGTTCAGCGGCTCAGTGCCCCTTCGATTTGCTTGTCGCGCAGGCTCAAGGCAACATCAATCAGCTCTTGATTCACATAACGGGTGCGCGCAATGGCTTCGGCAATCGGCACGGAGCGGATCTCATTGCCCTTCAACGCCACCATGCAGCCGAAGCTGCCCTTGTGGACCAGGTCAATGGCCCCCACGCCGTAGCGGGTGGCCAGCATGCGGTCGAATGCCGTGGGAGACCCGCCGCGCTGAGTGTGCCCCAGAACCACCGCGCGCGTCTCAAACCCGGTGCGTCTCTCGATCTCCGCTGCCAGCAGGTTTCCAATGCCGCCCAGCCGCACATGCCCGAACTGGTCGGTCTTCCGCCGCTCCTGCACAACTGCGTTCTCGGCCAGTTTGGCCCCTTCGGCCACCACCACTATGCTGAAATAGCTTCCGCGATCGTGGCGGCGCTTCAGGGTTTCCGACACCTCGTCAATGTCAAAGGGACGTTCTGGAATCAGGATCACGTCGGCGCCCCCGGCGATGCCGCTGTACAAGGCAATCCAGCCGGAGTCGCGGCCCATCACCTCCACCACGATCACGCGGTTGTGCGCCTCCGCCGTGGTGTGTACGCGGTCGATGGCTTCCGTGGCGATGCTCACCGCCGTATCGAAGCCGAAGCACAGATCTGTCCCGCTCAGGTCGTTGTCAATGGTCTTGGGCACGGCCACAACTTTTATGCCTTTTTCAAACAGCTTCAGGGAGACTGACTGCGTGTCATCTCCGCCCAGGGCAATCAGGGCGTCCACATTCTTTTCCCGGAGCACATCCATGCAGCGTTCCAGGCCGCCGGGATCCTTGGCGGGGTTGGTGCGTGAAGTCCGCAAAATGGTCCCGCCGCGCGGCAGGATTCCGGCGATGCTCCGGAGATCGAGCGGCATGGTCTTGCCTTCCATCACGCCGCGCCAGCCTTCCAGAAAGCCCGTGAACTCGTCGTTATAGTGGAAGATGCCCTTGCGCACGATGGCGCGAATCACTGCATTGAGGCCCGGGCAATCGCCCCCGCCGGTAAGAACTCCGATCTTCATTTTCCTGCCCTTTCTCCTTCAACATTGGTCTTGTACAGCCGGTACCCGCCGGCAATCTCCGCTACTTTGGGGTACTGCGACCAGAACTGCTCGTTGACTTTCATCTGCGCCAGTTCTTCCGGGCCGACCAGCGCATATCCAACATGATATTGCTGAAGCAGGGCCTGTGCCTGCGGTCCCCCGGAATACATCTGCCGGATATCGGACTCCCGCTGCGAATAATCCAGCCCGCGCGACCACATCCAGCCCGGGTAGCCCAGCAGCGAGCGCCGTCCGGTGAGAAACACCGGAGTGTTGTATGTGGGGGCGTGCAGCACTACCGCGTGAGGCCCGGCTTTCCGGGAGATGATTTGCGCCATCTCCAGATCATGGATGTTGAATTCCTGCTGTGCTGTTGTGCCGGACACAACCCGCCAGACGTCCAGCGAACCGGAGAGCAGCATGGCCGCCAGCGCGCCCCACGCCGCCCAGCGCCACTTCCATTGGCGCTGCATGCCTTGGGCCACGGCCCAGGCCACCAGGGGCGCAGAGGCGATGTACCAGTAAAACAACACTTTGATGTTGTCCCACACCCAGGGCGCCAGGGTGATCAGGTTGGGAACAATGAAGCAGAGCAGGAACGGCGCATAAAACTTGAAGACTTTCTCAGGCAGAGCAAATGACGGGCTGCGCCAGAGCAGCGCCACCACCAGCACCACCAGAAAGAATCCGCCGTTCACCAGCCAGAAAAGCACGGGGTTGTAACCGCCGCTGTCCCAGCCAGGATGCCATCCAATGTACTTGCCTGCGCTGATGGTGCCGCTGCGGGCGAGCCACAGCACTTCCGGCAGCGCTATTGGAAGCGCCACGGCAAAGAACCAAACCCAGCTTCGCCACATGTGGCGGAAGATCACTGCAAGGCAGGCGCCGATGCCGATGACGACCAGAAACGTATGCGCATGGATGAGCGGGAGCAGCCCGGCCATCGCACCGGACGCGGCCATCCGCCACCGTGCTCGCTGTTCATGTCTTTCGTCCCCGGCGGCATCGCTGTTGTTGCCCACCACGCACCACCACTGGCAGAAAATCACCAGCGCCAGGGGCATCCCGAAGAGAATGCTGCGCTGCGGCACGAACAAAGTGGTCAGAGAATTTCCCCAGCGCAGGATGCTCTCCGGCATGATGGTGTAATCGTGCTGAAGATTGCCGAGGAGGGTGAACAGGCCTCCGGCAGTGCTGTGAAGCTCCATCAGGATCCAGGTCCAGCCGAGGCCCCCGCTGAACAGCACCAGCAGTGGCGCGATGAATCCGGCGGCGCGGCTGCGGGTCAGCAGCACGGTCCAGTAGTGCATCAGGCCGGTGAGCGCCAGCGCCAGCACCATGTTTTGCAGCCACATGGCGCTGATGATGCCCGCTCCGGCGCGCACCAGCATCGCCGTTAGCACATCACAGAGAAAAGGATAGGCAAAGCGCACACCGGCAAACGTGGGGTCCTGGGGCGGGAAGTTCTGTCCCTGGACGAAGCTGGAAATTACCTGGAGGTGAAGAGGGAGATCGCCAAGGTTGTTGGTCACTGCGGTGAAGATGCCGTCTTCATTCTGGTAGGCGGCGCCGGCAAAAACCTTGCCCAGCAGGATGGCAATCGCCAGATAAAAGACCAGAAAGGCAATCACCCGGCGGTCAGGATGGCGCAGCGCTTCCGTGGCGGCCTGACATGTTTCAGCAATACTGCCGGCGACTTTTTTGCGAAAATCAGCGCGGAAAAGGAGCAGTCCGGGCAAAAGCAGTGTGCCGGCAGATGCCCACAGGCACACCGCGCCCATGCCGAGTAAGTCCGCGAAGAGAAAACCCAGGGTGGCAAAAATCGCCGGACCCAGACAGGCGCCCATGCAGAGCCGCGCAGCCAGCGGTGCTGAGCGGTCAAACAGGTACGTCAACAAGGTCCCGCTCAGGATGACCGGCAAAAGCAGGCAAAGGGC
>DATIWA010000466.1:0-8028 GCA_035465515.1 Candidatus Limnocylindrales bacterium
TCCTGGGTTGCAGTCTATGTGCAAATGCGGCCGCCAACCGCGACCAAGACGTTTGGTTACCATCGAGCAGGCGTGCTGGCGGCATTCATCAACGCTCTCACGCTCGTGGGCATCGCCTTTTACATCTTTTATGAGGCCATCACCCGTATGCGGCACCCGGTTGAGGTGCATCCCGGCGTGATGATCTGGGTGGCGCTGGCCGGCGTAATCATGAACGGCACGATTGCCTGGTTTCTCTTCCGCGCCGCTCATGACCTGAACATCCGCAGCGCCTTTATCCATCAGCTGGGTGATACTCTTTCCACCGCCGCCGTAATCGTCGGCGGCTGGGCCATCCTGGTCACCGGCCAGTTCTGGATTGACCCCGCGCTTTCCATCGGCATCGCCTGCCTGATTCTCTGGTCTTCGCTGGGCATCATCCAGGAGACGCTCAACATTCTTCTGGAAGGCGCCCCGCGCGGTATTTCGGTGAACCATATCGTCACCGCCATCAGCGGCATCAAGGGAGTGAATGACGTGCATGACGTGCATGTCTGGAGCATCGGCGCGGACACGCACGCGCTCTCCTGCCATATCCGCATTGACGACATGCCGCTTTCGGAAAGCGACCTGATCCTCCAGCGCGTGCAGGGCATCCTTGCCGCCAAATATCACATTGAGCACACCACGATCCAGTTTGAGAATGTCATCTGCGACATTGCCCACGGTTGCGTGATCCCGGTTGGCAACTACAAGGCTGCGCAACCCACACAGTTCCTGAAACGCGGCTGATCGCTCATCCCGCCCTGGAAGCCGCGGTTTTCTGCCGTTCGTAGATCCCCTCAACCGTCTCCAGCACGTCAATTTCATCAGCGGTCTTATCAGGACGCAGCCGCAGAATGCGCGGGAAGCGCAGCGCGAATCCGCTTTCGTGCCGGTCTGAGCGCATCACGTTGTTGAAAGCCACCTCCAGTACGATTTTCGGTTCCACCACGCGCCGGAAGCCCTGATCGTCAAGGGTGTGGGCCAGGAACCACTCGGTCATTTCGGCGATCTCCCCATCGGTCAGCCCGGAATAAGCTTTGCCCACGTTGAGCAGACGGTCGCCCTCGCGGACAGCGAAGGTGTAGTCGCTCAGGACCTTGGCGCGCTTGCCGTGTCCCCATTCCACGACCGTCACGACCACATCCAGCGTGGCCAGTTCGCGTTTCAGCTTGAGCCATGATTTGCCGCGACGCCCCGGCGTGTACGGCGACGCGGGATCTTTCACCATCAGCCCTTCATTCCCGCGCTGCCGCGCCTGCTCAAAAAGCTCATTCAAGTGTTCCGCGGAATTGGCGATGACCGCCGGCGCCCGCACCACCCGCGGTATGCCCGAGGTCCCAACCACAGCGGGTTCAAACACCAGCTTGCCCTGCGGATCTTCCGTGGCTGCGGTGTGCTCCACGTTGAAGGCTGCTGCGGGAACAGAGGCAAACGCGCGTTCAAGGATTCTCCTTCGCTCAGCCAGAGGACGCTCAATGGTCAGCCCGCCTTCGGCAAACACCACGTCAAAGACCATATAAACCACGGGTACGTTGCGCACCAGCGGCTCAGAGACCTTCTTGCGGCCCAGCCGTTTCTGCAGCTCGGAGAAAGGCAGGGCCTGGCCGTCGCTTTCACTCCACGCCAGGATTTCGCCATCCAGGACCAGCGCTTCGGGAAAGGCGCGCAGGGCGGGAGGAAGCTCCGGGAAGGACCCGCTGATCTCATCCAGGGTGCGGGAGAAGATACGGACGCGCGGATCGTCCTTGCCGCCGCAATGTGCCTGGGCGCGAATGCCGTCATATTTGTCTTCCACTTCGGCGGGTGAGAAATAAGAAAACGCCTCGCCCGCATCCTGCGCCGGGCTGGCCAGCATGAAACCCACGGGGTGAAACAGCCGCATGCGAGCTTCGTCCAGCTTGTGCTCCGCCGCCAGCTTGAGGGTCGCTGCTATGTCGCCCAGCAGCATATTGGCCCGCTGCACGTCCGCCGGCTTTTCCGCGAAGGCCGCGGCAATGGCTTCTTCCACCAGGCTCTCGCGCAGGCCGATGCGCAGGTCTCCGGTAACGATCTTGACGATGTACTTGGCTCCCTGCGGGGACGCGCGGCGCAGCAGGCCTTCAATGATGTTGAGCTTCTGCGCCGAAGCCGAGGTGTGCGCCAACTCGTCAAAGCCGGCGGCCAGATCGCGGAGAGAAAGCCGGCCGGCTCCCTCTTTATGTTGCGCCAGCAGGTCTTGCGCCGCTGAGCCCAAATCGCCGTGCCGACGATAGGCGGCCGTGAGCGCGACATCCGGCTTGCCGGAGACTTCGCCCAGAGCGCGCCACAGCAGGGAGCCGCCCACGTTCAGCGTCCGTTCTTCCCAGGCGGCGAAGGCGCGTCCCGAGAGGAAGATGGCGGCCTGCGCCGCCTCGTCCACCGAACGCGAGCGCAAGTAATCCGCCACCAGACGGACTTTCTCAGTCTTCTTGGTGGTCGCGGCCACAGATTCCGCGAGTTGGGCGAAGGCGAGCATGGCGTCGGGAGGTTGGATGCCGGCCCAGGATTGTGGTTCCGGGATTTTCAGGCTGGGCCGAATCCTTAAAATGGCGCTTACCGCACGACTGAAAGGGCGCCCTGAGAGGTGGGGGGTGCAGCCAGGCGCTTCGAGCATCGTGTGAAAGCCCTCGCACCTGTTCCCCTCCATTCCTCCTTTCCTCCGTGTTTCGAAGGTTTTAGCCGTTCCGCCGTGTCGGGCCGCGGCAGCCCACAGCAGGACGTGCACTAAAAAGCTGCCTATTTCCATCAACTTAGCGTAAAATACAGCTTTAGACAGTCATGCTGGCCCGGGGTATCCTCTGGAGCCTGAAGCGGACATTCATCATCTAATCTGACAATGAGATATTGGCGTCAATTTCTGCGTTTTTTTGTGTCTCTGCAACTGCTTCCCATTCTCGAAAGCGGTGAGGAGACCCTTGTGGGCGGGCAGGCCGTGATGGAAGGCGTAATGATGCGCTCGCCGCACGCCTGGGGCATCGCCATCCGCAAGCCTTCCGGCGAGATTACCACCCACTCGGAAACGCTGGAGCGCCCGTCAGAACGCCGCAAATGGCTGGGCTGGCCGTTCGTTCGCGGGCTGGCCACGCTGGGACAGGCCATGCGGCTGGGTTTTGTGGCCTCAAAATTCTCATTGAACGTCGGCCTGGAATCCATTGCCGAGGAAGAAGGCGGCAAGAAGCCGGAAATCAGCGGCTGGGTCATGGCCCTGAACATGGTCCTCTCGATCGGTTTTTTCATCTTCATGTACAAGTTCGTTCCGCTGGCCGCCGCCACCGGCATGAAGAAACATTACGCGGCGCTCAACAACAATTTCCTGTTCAACCTGGTGGATGGCGCCATCCGCATTGCGCTGTTCCTGCTGTTTGTGTGGGGCATCTCGCTGTTCAAGGACATCAAGCGGATCTACCACTACCACGGCGGCGAGCACAAAACCGTGTTTGCGTTTGAAGACCACGGCATGCCGAGCATCGAACAGGCGCAGAAGTATTCCACCTATCACCCGCGCTGCGGCACCAGCTTTCTGATGACGATCATGCTGATCTGCATTTTCGTCTATGCCGCCTTCCCGGTGCAGACCTTCTGGGCCAAGTTTGCCCTCCGCATCGTGTTTCTGCCGGTGATCGCCTCGGTTTCTTATGAGTTGATCCGTTTCTCGGCGCGTCACGGCAAATCCATTTTTGCCCTGATGACCAAGCCGGGACTGTGGCTCCAGCGCATCACCACGCAGCCGCCCAGCGACGACCAGGTTGAGTGCGCCATCATCGCCTTGCAGCACGCCATGGAGCTGGAAAAAAAGAACGGCGGCGAACTGGTGATTGCCTAGTTTGAGGACTGTCATGTTGAGCAAGCGCGCAGCGCGCGTCGAAACAGCACGAGGATTTCTCCCCATCGTCGCCGATCCGGGGAGTTCTTTTCATTTCTCTTTCCATCATTAGGGAATCCTCTCCGCGCCCGGACCGCCTGTAAACCGGTCCCGCTTTTTGCGTGCTTTCTTCCAGCAACAATAAGTCTTACAGAACCAGGCTGCCGGGCAGCCGGAACCATCCAGGAACACATATGTTTGAACGTTTGAACCAGATCGAAGCGAAATACGACGAGCTCACCGCGGCGCTGGCGTCGCCGGAGGTGATCAACGATTCGTCGAAATATCAGAAGACCGCCAAGGCCCACAGCGAACTCACCGAGATCGTGGAGAAATACCGCGAATACAAGGACCTGAAAAAGGGCATCGAGGAGAGCAAGGCCATGGTGGCCGAGGAATCCGATGCCGACCTGCGCGCCTACGCCCAGGAAGAACTCGTGCGCCTGGAAGAGCGCCTGGCCGCCACCGAGGCCCAGCTCAAGGTCCTGCTGCTGCCCAGGGACCCCAACGACGAGAAGAACGTCATCGTTGAGATCCGCGCCGGCACCGGCGGCGATGAAGCCAGCCTCTTTGCCGCCGAGATCTTCCGCATGTACAACCGCTACGCGGAAACCCAGCACTGGAAGGTCGAAGTGCTGAGCACGTCGGAATCCGGCGTCGGCGGCCTGAAGGAAGTCATCGCCATCATTGAAGGCAAGGGCGTCTATTCGCGCATGAAGTATGAAAGCGGCGTGCATCGCGTGCAGCGCGTGCCGGAGACCGAGCAGCAGGGCCGCGTCCATACTTCGGCCGTCACCGTGGCCGTGCTGCCGGAAGCCGAAGACGTGGACGTGAAGATCGAAGCCAAGGACATCCGCATTGACACCTTCTGTTCTTCCGGACCGGGCGGCCAGTCGGTGAATACCACCTACTCGGCCGTGCGCATCACTCACCTGCCGACCAATACCGTGGTGAGCTGCCAGGACGAGAAGTCGCAGATCAAGAACCGCGAAAAAGCCATGCGCGTGCTGCGCTCCCGCCTCTACGAAATGGAGATGGAAAAACAGCAGCAGGCGCTGGCCAGGGAACGCAAGGCGCAGGTCGGCTCGGGCGACCGCAGCGAGAAGATCCGCACCTACAACTTCCCGCAGAACCGCGTCACCGACCATCGCATCGGTCTCACGCTGCACCAACTCGGCGACGTGATGGACGGCAAGCTCGGCCCCATCATTGATGCGCTGATCACGCACTACCAGGCGGAGAACCTGAAACACCAGGCCGCCGTAGTGGCCTGAAGTCTCACGGCCGTTGCGATGGCCTCATTCACATGCGCGGCGATTCGTCAGGAAGAGGGTCGCCGCTGATGCCCGCAGATAAGCTGCTCATCAGGTGTCGTGATCGGTCTAAAAAACCCGGGAATCCCGGGCACTGCCTGCCCATTCATCTGCTGTTTGCCGATCTTTATGGTTAAATAAATATTGTGATCCTTCCGTTCGTCCGCGAAGTCCTGGCGGACGTGGAAAAAAGCCCTGGATTTCAACAGGCGGCCTCATATCTCAAACAGCGTAGGGGGGAGCCGGCTCCTTCCGCGGGGCGTATTCGTCTGTCCGGACTGGTTCCAGCCGCCAAAGCCCTCCTGGTCCCTTACCTCCATCGCGCAGTCGGCAAGCCGCTGATTGTGATCACGCCTGCAAACCGCGCCACGGAAGGGCTGTTTGCCCTGGTGGAGTCCTTCTGTGAGCTCACGGGAGTGTGCAACCCGCAATCGGTGGTCAAGCTGCCGGCGTATGACGTGATGCCCTTTGAGAACATGTCTCCGCATCCGGAGATCCAGGAAGAGCGCGCAACCACGTTGTGGAAGATCGCCGCCGGCGGGGCCGCGATCGTGATCACCTCCATGGAAGCCGCTGCCATGCGGCTGCGTCCGGCAGAGCACTATGCCGGCCTGGCGCGCACCATTCGCCATGCGGACAACATTGACGTTGACGAACTGGTGCAGCACCTGAACACCGTCGGCTATACGGCGGTGGACGTCGTGGAGATGCCGGGCCAGTACGCGGTGCGCGGCGGCCTGATTGATACCTATCCCCCGGAAGCGGACCGCCCGTTGCGCGTGGAGCTGTTCGGCGATGAGGTGGAATCCATACGCAAGTTCGATCCCGGCACGCAGCGCTCGTCCTCCCCGGTGGACGAAGTGGTCCTGCTGCCGCTGACTGAAACTCCGGTTCGCGAAGAGGTGCTCACGGAAGTGCATGCCCGGCTCTCCGGCGCTCGCGTCCAGGGCGCGGCGGAGACCCTGCGCGACGCCCTCGCCGAAAGCGGTGTTACGGTATTTCCCGGCTGGGAATTTTATGCCAACGCCGGCGCGCCGAATACGGTCTTCGATCTGCTGCCGGATGCTTTCGTCTTTGTGGACGAGCCTTCCTCGATTGAAGCCGAGCAGGACCGCTGGTGGGAGAAAGTTGTTCGACGCCATGAGCAGAGCCTGGTGGGCAAGCTGGCTACACCGGAAGACATCTTCATCACGCCTGAACAGTGGAATGAGCGGATCGCCAGGCTGCCTGGCGGCTCGCTGGAGCAGCTTGGACTGCTGCGCATTGCCCGCGCTGAAGCGGAGCTTGGCCTCACCGAAGGCCGGCTGGAAGAAGAAGCCTGTCTGATTGAATTTTCCTCCCAGCCCACCACGCGTTTTCACGGCTCTGTTCCCGGAATGGTCGAGGAAGTCAGGAAACTTACCGCTGACGGCCAGCGTGTTCTCTTTGCCGCGCCCAACACCGGCGAGATGGAACGGCTGGCGGACATCTTTACCGAATATCAGGTGCCCTTTCGTCTGGGTACGCGCACGCCCGCGCCGGGCAGCGAGACCTATCTCGACGAGACCGCGTACTTTTCCGGCGACCTCACCACCACAACCATTGTTCGCGCACCTCTGCCGGACGGCGTGGCCCTGCCCGAATCGCGGCTGGTGATCTTCGGCGCGCGCGACTTGTTTGACGACTCTGAAGTCGTGGTCAAAGCGCCGTTGCGGCGGAAATCCAAGACCGCCGCTTTCATGTCCGACTTTCGCGACCTCGCGCTGGGCGACTACGTCGTCCACGTGGAACACGGCATCGGCATGTACCAGGGGCTCAAGGAAATTCAGCAGGGCGATATCACCGGTGAATTCATGGTGCTGGAATTCGCGGAAGGCGCCAGGCTCTACGTGCCGCTCACGCGGCTGGACCTGATCCAGAAATACCGCTCCGGCGAAGGTGTAAGCCCGCCGCTCAGCCGCCTTGGCGGGACCGCATGGGCCAAAACCAAAGCGCGCGTGAAAAAGGCCATGCAGGACATGGCTGACGAGCTGCTCAAGCTCTATGCCGTGCGCAAGGCCGCCCAGGGCCACGCTTTCCCTTCGGACACGGAATGGCAGCGCGAGTTTGAAGACTCCTTCGAATTCAACGAGACCGACGACCAGATCACCTCCATCGCCGACATCAAGCGCGACATGGAATCCACGCTGCCCATGGACCGCCTGCTGTGCGGCGACGTAGGCTATGGAAAAACCGAAGTCGCCATGCGCGCCGCCTTCAAGGCCGTGCAGGACAACAAGCAGGTCGCGGTGCTGGCTCCCACCACGGTGCTGGCCTTCCAGCACTTTGAGAACTTCAAGCGCCGTTTCGCCGCTTTCCCCGTGACCATTGAAATGATGAGCCGCTTCCGCACCGCCAAACAGCTCAAGGAAATTATTGAGCGGCTCGAGCAGGGGAAAGTTGACATCGTTATCGGCACCCATCGCATACTTTCCAGGGACGTAAAGTTCCAGGACCTGGGCCTGCTGATCGTGGACGAAGAACAGCGCTTTGGCGTTCGCCACAAGGAGCGGCTCAAACAACTGCGCAAGGAAGTGGACGTGCTCACCATGTCCGCCACGCCCATTCCGCGCACGCTGCACATGTCCATGGTGGGCTTGCGCGACATGAGCGTGATTGAGACGCCCCCCAAGGACCGCATGGCCATCCAGACCGTGGTGGCCGCGTACGACGAAAAGCTGGTGCAGTCCGCCCTGGAGCATGAACTGGAGCGCGGCGGGCAGGCCTACTTCGTGCATAACCGCGTGGAGAGCATCTATGAGATCGCCGCCAAGATCCAGGAAATGGTTCCCC
>DATIWA010000467.1:0-2507 GCA_035465515.1 Candidatus Limnocylindrales bacterium
CTCAGCTGGTAATCCCGCTCACGGCCGAGGTCCTGCGCGACTATGCGGTGATGATCCGCGCGGCGCACGGCGGGAAATCCGCTACCCGGAAAATACGGTTCAAGAAGTAAGCGGGCGCGGGGCCTTGTGCCGCCCAGGGACCCACCTGCTCCTTTATTTATTCACTTGAGAGGGTGAAAGAAGTCAGCAAGGCACGGAGATGATTTCTTTCCTGATCTTCCAGGGCAAGCCGCCAGGCAGCAACCACGTAGAGCGCGAGAACGACGGCCGCCGAAAGTACCTTGGTTACAAGACCAGCTTCAAAGGTCGCCCCAACCAGCAGGGCGATTGCAACAGAGACGATGGCCAGAAATCCCGGCGACAGCGCGCGCGGAACCAGAATGCGGCGTGCAAGAAAGAAAAGAACCAAGGATTCCAGACAGAGCCGCAATGCCCAGACGGCCGCTGCTCCGGGCAGGCCCCAATTGTGGATGGCTAATGCAGCCGCGGCAATATAGAGAGGCACCTCCACAAGATGCACCTTGCCCGGGAGATCAGGCCGGTGCACCGCCTGGAGCAGGGCATAGGGGATCTGCGCCAGGCTGTTAATGAGCACGCCCAGGGCGAGCCAGCGCACAATAATTGTGCTCTTCGCGGCGAACACCGGCCCCAGCCAGAGCCGCAACCCTTCCGGCGCAAAAAGTACGATTAGAAAGACGATGGGGAAGAGCAGGACAAAGCAGGAGCGGACGCCGCGGGCGTATGTCAGCTTGAGCTTCTGTTGATCAATGACGGCCAGAGCGGCAAATGCCGGGAACAGCACGGCGCCGATGGAGGTGGGAACCAGCCACAATTTCGTCACCAGTTCAAAAGGGGTCGTGTAGTAGGCGACGACCGAGACGGAAAGGAAATAGGTGATCAGGAACCGGTCCAGGTAGGTCATTACCGGTCCAACCAGGTTGCTGACCATGATCCATGAGCCAGTGCTCATCAGCTCGGGAACCGCGCTGCGATCGAAAAAGAAGCCGGTTTTGAGACTGGGAGTGGTGTGCAGGCACATCAGGAAATAGGCCAGGGCTGAAACCAGCCTGCCGGCGACGAGTACGGTAATCACCGGGAAAAGACTGGGAGAAAAGAAGGCGGCCAGAAGAGGGCCAAGAAAGCTGAAAGCTCCCATCACCACGCGCACGGCATTGACCATGGCAAAGTGGTGCCCGGCTTCAAGCACTCCGCGAAGGCCCGATATGAGGGTGATAATGGGAACCGAAACCGCCAGTACATAAAGCGACTTGACGGTTTCATGGAAAAGCGCGGGAGGAACTTTCAGGAGCGAGCCGGCCAGCCAATTGGAGGACAGGGAGATGCCGATGGCGAATACGGTCCCCAGGCCCAGCATCATCGTTAAGGCGCTCCAGACAGCGCCGGCGAGTTCCCGCTGCTTTCCCGCAGCCAGGCGGTCGCTCACCACTTTGGTCAGGGCGCGCCCCAGGCCAAGATCGAAAAAGCTGAAATAGCCCACCAGCACCCAGGCCAATGTGAGGATTCCGAAGCGGTCCACGCCGAGCTTCCTGATGAGCAGAGGGATCGCAAAAACGGCAATCAGCAGAGGCGTGAACTGCCCGACGGCGTTCCAGACGGTATTGCGCGCCATGGCGCGGCCCCGTAGTGCGTCGAGCAGGTTGTCGGATGGACCGGATGCCTCGGACATATGCTCCTATTTCATCAATGCAAGGCAGGCGACGGCACCGGCGGCGGCCGGACAGCCAGGCCATGGCGTGTCGTGATGAACGTCAAAGTAGCCTTCATCGGCAGCGGCTTCACGCGGCACGGATTGCCAGCCCGAGGCCTCGCTGTAGCGAAAATAGACCTCACTGTGGGATGCCGGCTGGAACGCCGCAATAATACGATCAATCATCGCCGCATCGAAGATCTGGAGCCAATTGCGGACCGCCGGTTTGCCGAAAGGCACGGTGATCAGGCACCTCCCGCCGGGTTTGAGTAGGCGGCGAAATTCGGCGACTGCGACAGCATAGCCTTCCGGGTTGATGGCAGAGCCACGGGCGGCAGAGTCATAGATGCGGTTATCGAGGCCAATGTGCTCGATGACGGAGAGACTCGCCACCACGTCGAACGTGTTGTCCCGGAAGAACGTATGGCGCAAATCTCCGTAGACGTAGGAAATGCCGGAGTTCCAGTAACACTGCTCTTCGGGCGCCAGGGTCATGATCGTGATTTTCTTTTCACGAAGTTTGGAATGTCTCAGGACGAAGTCATGGTTCAATGTGGAGCCGGCGTCGAGGAGCATGCCCGGGCCTTCCGGCAACTGCGAGAAAAACCAGGGATATTCCACAATGCGCTCATCCACCCATCGTCCGAAACCTGCCGGCAAGTTGCCCGGATCAACCGGGCAGGCCGTCACTCTCTCCAACTCAAGCCTGCGGTATGAGCCATACCAGCGATGGCTGGCATAGTGCGCTTGAGAGGCGACAAACAATCGGGCCTTGAGCTGTTGCAGGAGCATATTTTGA
>DATIWA010000468.1:0-6152 GCA_035465515.1 Candidatus Limnocylindrales bacterium
CTCTTACAACGCAGAAAGGTTTCACCATGCCTGTTGGTCTTCGTTGCCTCACATGGAACTGCAAGAAACCATCTAAGGTTTCCGCTTTCGCGGCGCCGGCTTGTTGAGCCCCAGGGCAATGTCGGCAAGCTCCAGGAAACGCGCGCCGCTGCCCGGCTCAAGGTTGCCGCCGGAGGAAAACGCACGGTCGCCGTCCGGTCCCTTCAAGTTCATCCTGGGAGCCACCCAGAGGTCTTTCGACAAGTTCAATTTAGCCGGTTTGCGTTTTCGAGCCATGAATACGGCTTATTTTATCGCACCGCGCCGCTCCGGGCCAAAACTGCCCGGCAGCACCCGCGTTTTGAGGCAGGCTGCTCTTTAGGTAATCTGGTTATTGCCGCATGAAGCCCCTTATCGCCAAATTCCTCACTTCAGCCGCCCATCCTGACGGGTTTCCCGCCGAAGGGCCGCCGGAGTTTGCATTCCTGGGGCGCTCAAACGTCGGAAAATCAAGCCTGATCAATTCCCTGCTCGGGCAGAAGATGGCGCACGTGAGTTCCACTCCTGGACGCACCCGGACCATCAACTTCATCGGCATCTATGCCAGGGCCGGACAGCCGCACCCGGAGATGATGCTGGTGGACCTGCCGGGCTATGGCTACGCCAAAATTTCAAGACAAATTTCCGCCGAGTGGCCCAGGTTCATTGAGCCTTATTTGAAACACCGTGTTCCTCTGCGGCTTTCCATCGTGCTGATTGACGCCAACGTGCCCGCGCAACCCAGCGACCAGCAGTTGATCGAGTTCCTCCGCCACGCGCAGCGCGATTTTCTGGTGGTCGCGACCAAGAGCGACAAACTCTCCGGCAACAAGCTGCGCACGGCCCTGGCCGCCCTGGCGCGCGAGCATGGAGTTGAAGCGGTTCTTCCCTACTCGTCGCGAACGGGCGCAGGCCGCGCCGAGTTGTGGCGGGAAATCCGAAGCCGGATGTCACAATAAAGGAATGGACCCGTTCGCGAAGAAAATGTGGCGCGCCGGAGCGCTCTTTGCCGGCCTCATGATATTTCTGTTCGCCGTTCTCACGGCGGTGTGGTTTCACATCCATCCGAGTTGCCCCGACCGCACGCTCAGCCATGCGGTCTCACCCGGCAGGCAGTGGACAGCCGCCATCCTTCAGCGGCGCTGCGGCGATGAATCACCTTTCATTACGCAGGTGAACATCCGGCCGGGCAGCGGTCCTTTCGCGCGTGGCTTTTTCTCCGGCCAGGCGATGCAAGGCAATGTGTTCACCGTGGAGCAGGACGCCGCCGGCGCCGGCGTCAGCCTGACGTGGACCGCCGGCAATCGCCTGCTTGTCCACTGTCCGCGCTGCAACCCTGCCTATGTGCGACGGACCGAGCCCCGCCTGGGTCCGGTCCAGATCACCTATGAGATGGGCGGGCGTTAGCGATTGCCCGGGGTTGCGCCCGACGCATGCTGCCCCAGCCAGGCGGTGAGATTGGGCTGCTGGCGCGTCCGGAAATTGATGCACGCGCTGCTTAGTTCTGAAGCCTGCCTCAGTGCTCTCTCGCTGGACGCAACCTTGTGGGCGGTAAAGAATTCTTTTACGTCGTTGCTCATGCCGGAATCGCAAAAGGTGCGCGTGGCAAACACGATCGCTCCACCGCTGGACATGGTCAGCTTGCCTTCCACCTGCGGCCAGTGCTGCTTGGTCCATTCCCAGGCCATCTTCTGCGCGGCAACATTCTCCAGCACACGGGAGAGATAGCGCGCTGAGTCCTGGTTGCGCGTCTCCGGCCCCACGATCATCTCCAGCCATCGCTCCACCAGCTTGGGGTCACTGAACCGGGCCATGGCCCGCGCATAATCCTGCACCTGTTCCGGGCTGGAGGCCGGATTGTTGATCGCGGCCACGTACTGGTCGAACAACTCCGGGCTGTTGGATGCGGCGGCAGCGGCCAGCACGTCCCGCGCGATGCTGGCATCCAGAACGCGCGGATCTTTGGCATAGGCGCGCGCCAGTTCCGCCGACTGCCGGATGACATCAGGATCTTCTCCCACTGCCGCCAGGATCTGGATCAGCTGCCCGCGCATGGCGCGCCGGTCATCAGTCTCATTGGCCGACGGGGTCCAGCCGATCTTCGCGAGCATTGGCCCGAAATTGGAACGTACCCAGCCGAGGAACGCCGGCTTGTCGGCGTCCGTGAGCAGGTAGTCATGAATGCGCGTAAGGGCCGGGAAGTAGCTTTCCACCACGGCCCGCTGTTCTTCCTGATTGAACGCTGAGACCAGATTGAGATAGGTCGCCACGTTCTCCTGGCCTGAGGTCACCAGCGCCGCCTGGTCGTTGAGCAAGGCCAGCCTCTCCGCCGTGCTCAGGTCGGTTGCCGCGATGCTGGTCAGCTTCTGCAATGTTGCGCTGTCATAGCGGGTGCGGTAGTAGCCGGAAGCGTTGGCATTCACGAATATCCAGGATGAACAACCCGCCGCCGGTACCACCATTTCCTTCTGGCTTACGATCTGGCAGAACGGCCGCGCGCTTTCCGATTTCACGCAGACCGGCACCATCCACGGACTGGCGCTCGCGGAACTGGCGGGCGCCGCTTCCGGGTCGGCCCAGAAGCGCCCCTGCGTCAGGGTAATTTCCGTCTTGGGCGCCGCCCTCGCCACCCTGCGCCGCGCGCGCCGTGACCGGCGGCGGCTTGGAATCCGCTCCGGAGGCGGCTGCACGCATGAACTTTTCACCGTCAGCAGCGGCTCGCCCGGCTGCTCCACGAATGTGGGCATGATCTTGTCAACCGGGCGTCCCGACGCCGCGGTAATCGCATTCCAGAAATCTTCCGCCGTGGCGTTGCCGTATGCGAACTTGCGCAGATAGGCGTTCACGCCCCGCCGAAACACGTCCGGACTTACATATGCCTCCACCATGCGCAGCACCGCCGCGCCCTTCTCGTAGGAAATAGAATCAAACAGCTCGTTGATCTGCTCGGGAGTCTCCGCGCGGGCGCGGATGGGATGCGTGTTCTTGAGCGAGTCCACGTCGAGCGCAAGGTTGGTCGCTTTCACCGCATCCAGGCTGGCGTTCCACTCCGGGTGCACGGTCTGGGAAGGCTTAAGCTCCATCCATGTGGCGAAACCCTCGTTAAGCCAGACGTTGTCCCACCACTTCATGGTCACCAGGTCGCCGAACCACTGGTGCGCCATCTCGTGGGCCAGAACTTCAAAAACGTTCTGGTGGCTCGCCACCGAGGAATGCTGGTCATCAATAAACAGGTCCGACTCCCGGTAGAAGATCGCCGCTGTATTTTCCATGGCGCCGGCCTCAAAATCGGGCGCGCCCACGATATCCAGTTTCCCGAAGGGATAGGGTATGCCGTAGTAGTGATCGTAGAACTGAAGAATTTCCTCGGCGTAGCGCACCGCCGCCGTTCCCAGCGGTTTCTTGTCCGGGGTGCCGCAAACCCGTATGGGAATGTTATCGGCCGAGCCTTCATTGCATACAAAATCACCCACCGCCATGGCCACCAGGTAGGTGGACATCCTCGGCGTGGTGGAGAACTTCAGGGTGTGCCTGCCTTCGCCCGGGCCTGGTGAATCCGAGATGATCTTGCCGTTGGAAATCGCGGTATCGCCCTTGTCCACCGTCAGGCTGATATCAAATGTGGCCTTTAGCGCGGGCTCGTCAAACGATGGGAAGGCCCGCCGCGCGTCGGTGGCTTCAAACTGCGTTACCGCGTATTTCCTCACGCTGCTGTGCGCCAGGTAAAAGCCGCGCAGCTTGTCATTGAGGATTCCGGTGAATTGGATATGGATGCTGGCGGCGCCGGGCTGCAGCGCGGCGGGAACCGTGAGCACGGCCTGTTCTTTCTCCGGGGACAGGCTTGTCTTTGCGGTCTGGGTATTATCTCCCTGGGTGATTTCCGCCTTCTGAAATTCGATCTCCGCGGCATTCAATGTGATGGAACCGGCGGCCCTGGTCAGTTGCACCTGGATGGTCTCTTCACCGCTGAAAGTGGCCTTTTCCAGGTCCGGCGTGAAGTTCAGACTGTAATGCTGGGGAACCACGCCGCCAGGCAGGCGTTGCGCCATTGCCGGCGCGGAAATGATCAGTGCGAGAAGAAAAAGATAAAGAAAAGAATTTTTCAGAGTCACCCGGGGCTCCTTTAAGGCAAAGCACGCGTCGCGCGTATCCGCGCACGCTCTCGAGTCATTGGGCGGAAATAGTGGGCGTGAACCGGGCGATGGCTCTGTTTACCCGCTGGATTCCCGGTATTTTCGGCCAAGAACTCGCACCATTCTACTGGGAAACAGCGTGATCACAAACAACTACCACCCCGGGAACCAAGGAAAAATCATCAGCGGCTTGCCCGGGCTTTGAGCACGCCCTTGCATGCGTGCTGTGCAATGGCCGGCAGCTTGATGTTCTTCCGGTGGGTCACCGTGGCGCAGAGCGACGGCTGATAGGCATGGCCGTCCCAGTCGAAGATCGTGGTTTCTTCCTGCATCTCATTGACCTGGAACTTGCCGGAAAGCGAGGGCAGGCCATTCTTGACTATCTTCATCGGGTGCAGTGATGCCAGGGCGTCCGTAAGCACCAGCTTGTATCCATCCCCCGATTTCAGGTAAACGAACGTCGAGCAATTCTCGTTGCGGCAATGGCACGCGTCCTGGGGCGCGGCGATGATTCCCGCTTCGCGTCCTGCGACGCGAATTTCCTCCGTCAGCACAGGGCTTTGCAGCAACTGCTGGCTGCCTGCCTCTGCCGCCGCGCTTGGCGGCGTCGCGGTGCACAAGGCTGCGTCGTGCTCCAGGGCTTGCTGCAATTCCGGCTGAAGATCGGCAATCCGGCTGGAGGGCCCGCCACTGAAAGCAGCCGTCCCGATAATCAAAACAATTGCGAAGAGGGCGTACCTGATTCTCATGATGGACCTATTTTCTCCCCGGAAGCCAACTAAGGATAGATACCGCAGGGTCTGGTACCGATCAACTGTACAAGAATGTCCGGCGCGTTGCTGCATTCCGGTATTTGTACACCCGGCAGCCACAGCTCGCCGCGCGGCCCAACCGAAATGGCATTCGCGCCGAAGTCGGCCTGCGACAGGTTCCGCAGGACCGGCACAATGCTCATGGCCGGGTCCAGCCTAGGTCCGCCGGGCTTTTGCTGCCGTACAGGATAAACCTGGCCGCTGATAAACGATCCATCGGGCGCCAGGTGCGCCTCCAGGATGAGTGAGATCCCGTTTTCCGCGCTCAGATTGAAAGGACCATAGGTAGCAAAATTGCCCAGCGAGTAGGCGATGAGTTTCCCCTGGTAAATTTCCATGCCGCGCACCACGTGCGGCCCGCTGCCGATTACCAGTTGTGCTCCGGCATCTATGGCCGCATGCGTGAACCGCCGCAGGTCTCCGCGGTCTTCGCCCAGAAATTTCTCGTCTCCCGGCAGCACATGCTGGTGGGTTGCTCCCTCGGCTCCCCCGTGAAAGGAGACGATCACCAGGTCTGATTCAGCGCGCGCCTGGCGGATCGCCTGCAAAGCATCATCCAGGTCCAGCAGGTTATAAGCGCCGGGATAGGTCGCAAATGCAATGACTTCGATCTTCTCTCCCTTTACCGTGAGATGCGCGATATCGCCGATCTCACCGGAATGCGCAATGCCCTCCGCGTCCAGCACCTGCCTCGAACTGGAGCGGCCTTCCTGGCCAAAATCCATCGCGTGATTGTTGGCCAGCCCCATTACGGTGAACCCTGCATCCTTTAAATGCGCCCCGTACCGCGGGGGCACACGGAAGGCATAGCAGGTGCCCAGAGGTTTCCCTTTACATTTCAGAGAGGTCCCGCCCTCGGTGAGGGGCCCTTCGAGGTTGCCGAATACCACGTCACCGCGTTTGAGGATCGGCGTGACTTCCGTCAGCAGGTCGGCGCCGTCGTCGGGCGGCAGCAGACCGCCTGTCTCGTCGGGAAAAGTGGTACCCAGCATCACGTCGCCTACGGCTGTCACGACGATCTCGCGGTCATTCAGCGGCGGGAAATCAAAGCTGGTCCCGGTAAGCGGCGGGCGCGGGATGGGCGTGGGACTCGGCGAAGCGCTGAGGCTGGGCGCAGGGGTCGACGCCGCCGAAGGGGTAGGACTCGGACCAGGCGAAAGGGGCTGAACGTGCGCAGGCGCAGAGCCCG
>DATIWA010000469.1:0-2615 GCA_035465515.1 Candidatus Limnocylindrales bacterium
AGGGCTCTATCAGGTGCAGTTGATCGTAAACGATGGAAAGGTGGACAGCCCGCCGGCCACAGTTGTCATCACCGCGGTAGCTCCAGCGCTCCAGTTGACTGCGCCCGCTCCCGCCGTGGCCCTGCCCGGCCAAACCGCAACCTTGGATTTCACGGTTGCCAATGCGGGCGTCGTTCCAGCGCAGTCCGCCGCACTCACCCAGGGAGCGGCCACGGTTCCGATCGGAACTGTAGCCGCCGGCCAGACCGTACCGGCCCCGGTCTCCGTTTCTGTGCCCGCCATCGCGGCAAAGGGAAGCACGGAACTGGACAGCGCCTACCTGGCGCGGCTGCAGGCCTCAGACAATCAGAGCACAAGCGTCCCGGCAAGCCTGACCTGGAGCGACCTGGGCGGGGTGGCGTTCGGACCAGTCTCTGCTGCCACGTCGGTCACCGAGCAGCTACCCATCATCAACGTCGTGCTTGATGCTCCGCCGGTTGCCCAGGCGGCAACCACAATCAATTACACGGTCACCGTGACCAATTTGGGACACGCAGACGGCACAATCTCGGGCCTGCTGCTTACGCTGCCGGATGGCACGACGCAGACCCCGGCGCTGCCGCAGACAACGCTTGCGCCCGGGACGAGCGCTTCCGTTACCGTGCCGTTTGCCGTGCCGGTAAGCCAGACGGGAACGATTTCGGCATTCGTCCACGTGAGCTGGCAGGACGCCAACATCAACAGCTATGGGCCGCTCTCATCCACGGCGGTAACGGAGATCAACGGAGTTTCGCCTCCGGTGCTGGCATCCTGCGCGCCCAGCGGCTCCATCTCGGTGCTGCTCCAGAATGGAAACGTCACATCCTACGTTCCCAATGGCTCATGGTCCACGGGCGCCACCGGTATTCGAGTTGTGCCGGTGGAAGGGACCGGCGCGCTCGGTCTGGTCGCCACGACCGGCGCGGTCAACTCCTGCTCGTCAAACTCGGTGACCGGGCAGACCGTCTGCACCGCCAACAATACGGACGTATATCTGCTCAGCGGCACGGCGCTTACAACCACGTTGAAGAGCGGCAGCACGGGGACCGCGGCGTTCTCCGGAGGAACATGCCAGACCTGCGGCGTGGCGGTGAACGCGGCAACCAACCAGGCAGTGCTGACCGTTGGACTTGCCGGAAGCACTACCGGAGGCATCCAGGTACTGGACCTGGCCACGAATGTTTTTTCGCCCCCGGTTCCGACCTCCGGCGTGCGGATATCAGAGGACATTTCGATTGATCCCATCCGCAGCCTGATTCTCTCCGCCAGTGAGAGCAGCGCTTTTGAAATTTTCCAGCAGGGCGCGGGCGGGACAAGCGTTTTCGATCAAGCCATTACGCCGACACATGCGTTTGATGCCACAACGGAAGACTGCACAACCGGCATTGCTGTCGCATCCGTGGAGGGGGGAAGCGGGCTGTTCCTTTCCGATCTGACCCAGGCGGCGTTCAGCGCCGGCCCACCGGCCACGTGGAGCGGGCCGGGCCAGTTCCAGGCCATTTCAGAACTGGGCGGAATGGACGGGATCGCAGTGGCGCCGGGATCGCAGTTCGGCGTGGCTGCGGAGGAATTTGGCGATAACAGAGTGGGCGTGTTCCGCTTGCCGGCAACTTCCGGTTCCGGGATTCCGGCGGCCCAGGACTGGGCCCAGGCCATCATCCCGAATCCGGGAGAGCCAAACGGCTCCACCAGATTCTTTACCGGCGGTGATCCCCACACCATCACGGCCTATACCAGCCCGAATGATGGCAAGGCATATGGCGTCATTGCCGATGGCGGGCCATTCTTCCTTGCCGTTGTCGATCTGGCCGGCTTGCTGGCCCTGCCGCGGAATCCGATCAGTCCACACCTGGTTGACAGCACCATTGACCTGGTCGCGAACGGCGTAATCCGCTTTGTTCCCGTATCCACGTTCCTGAAGTTTCCCGCGTCCCCGAACAGCGGCCAGCAGGGCGCGCAAAACCTGGCGGTTGAGATCAAGGGAGCGGCCACGCATTTTGTGCAGGGCGTCACCACAGTGGGTCTTGGCGCGGGCATCAGCGTGGCTTCGGTCACGGTGAACTCTGCTGCCGATCTGACGGCCATTGTGAATATCGATCCCACAGCAACAGTGGGCCAGCGCGTGGTCAGTGTAACAACGGGAGCTGAAGCTCTTACCACCATCAACGGCGGGTTCAACGTCACCCAGGGGCCGGCCGCCATCAGCCAGATCAGCCCGTCCTCCGCCGTGCAGGGGCAAACGGTCACGGTCACCATCACCGGATCTGCCACGCACTTTGCCCAGGGCGTCACGACCGTGAATTTTGGTTTCAGCACCGCCGCAAGCACCGTCACCGGCGTCACGGTGAACTCTCCCACCAGCATTACGGCGACCCTGAACATATCGCCGCTGGAGAGCGCTTCTCTGCATAACGTGCAGATCACAACCGGAGGGGAAATCGCCCGGGGCACTTTCACCGTGGTTCGCGGCCCGGCCGTGCTGACCAATATAAGCCCCAACAGCGGATCGCAGGGCAGACAGCACCTCACGCTCACCATCACCGGCCAGAGCACGCATTTCGCGCAGGGCCTTACTGTCCTGTCCTCCGATTTCACCA
>DATIWA010000470.1:0-18730 GCA_035465515.1 Candidatus Limnocylindrales bacterium
GAAACGGCTGGTCAACCGCTCCAGGTCGCTGTAAGTGAAATCTTTTATCTCGTTGCTTTTGCCGATCCAGCGGATGGCACGGTGGCTGCGGAGAGGCCCCCCGGCCTGGCGCTCAAGGGCCTCATAGGCGATATTAAGCCCGGCTCCGGGCAGCCCCGCCAGCTCTGCCCGCGCTCTTTCCCATGTAAATAACTTTCTTGCCGGCTCGTAGTCTTCAAGGTTGGGATGTACTCGCAGGTCCCGGGCAGTCTTGTGAATTGTCTCCCGAGTTCTGACTGATTCGAGAGGGCCAGGCTGGACCACAACGGCTTGCAACTTGTCTGCCACTGCCACAGCTTTCCATCCTCAATCCTTTCAGTTTGCAGAACCGCTCACAGTGATACGAATCACACAGGCAAATGAGCTCCTGGCGCCCGCTTTCACTTCGAAAAGACTGGTGCGTGGTGGCGGAGGCTCGGAAGGCCAGCGGGGCGGGTCAGCAAGCCGAAAGTTCCAATCTAGATCGGCTCAGTTTTCCGGGGCGGGTCAAACCGGGAGAGAGTCTCATTATCCCTGGACTAAAGTTGGGGGCAGATCAGTCGCGCTGAACGCGGCGCGTTTGAAATCTGAGCAAGAAACACGGGTCAACTGACGCAATGGCACATTTTACGGCACAGTTACCAAACCATAAACCCGGTAAGTCATTGATTTCAATGGTGGGCGGTCACGGACTCGAACCGTGGACCTCCTGCTTGTAAGGCAGGCGCTCTAACCAGCTGAGCTAACCGCCCGCTCTGGACGACCGCAGAGTATGGGCAGGGAAGATGATCTTGCCGCAATCATCCCCGTCTTTGCAGTATAGCAGGCCCGGAGCCGATCCCTTCCTTGCCTCTCGGGTGGGTCTGAATCAAGCGTTCCGGCGATTCTTGGGAGGGCGCGGCCAGGCCCGCAGCGTGCGGGGCTGCGAACGCGGCAATGGGCAGTGACGGCGGGATGGGAACGCCCTGGGTGGGTAAAAACAGGAATATGGACATTACTTAAGTTACTGTACTGCCGGTGATCATTGGCTTTTCTAATAAATCCTTGTGATAGTCTCGGCCCTTATTAAGGAAGGACGAATGGCCAACTTGCTCGATAAGCTGCCAACCATCCTGGTACTGGCCGTACTTGTGGGGATTTTCTTTGCGCTGCGGCGTCACGTGAAATCGCCGCGTCTGAACCTCTGGATTACCGCCTGGGGCCTGATCTTCGTACACTTTTTTGCCGGCCTGTTTGATTCGCCGGAAGGCCCTCCTTCACCGTTGATATGGCTTATTGCATCCGGTTCCCTGCAGCTTTCGGCCATGTTCTTCATTGCTTCGCTGACCACGTTCTTTGAGGACAAGCTTCGCACCGCTGGTTTTCTGGCCATCACCGGCATTCCCGCTCTGGTTTTTACCGGCGGGCTGGCATACGGCCGCGAACTGAATTTGCTTTATTGCGCCTGCATCGCCGTCGCTTTTTTGGGCCCGCCAGTGTTTGTGTGGACGACGCGCAAACCGGGCCTGCAATCGGCAAAATGGATGCCCGTAGTAATCGCGGCCGGAAGCTTCGGACTGTGGCGCGCCTGGCATCACCAGTACGATTTCGGTTTTCTCGCGCTGCTCACGCTGGGTTATGCTCTGCCCGGATTTCTGTTCTGGCGGCGTTATCCCCGCTGGTCGCCCGGGGTGATGACCAGCGCCGGAGGGTTCCTGCTCTGGGGCTCGGTATTTCCGCTGGCCTACTGGGTGCAGGTCCATTTCCCTGATCTGAAAGTGAACCCCGAGCTCTGGAACACGCCCAAGTTTTTTGTCGCGTTCGGCATGATCCTGACGCTGCTTGAAGACAAATCAATCGTGCTGAAAGCGGCGCGGCAGCGCGAGCTGAAAGTCAACGCGCAGATGCAGAGGTTCGCCGGCATCACGTCCAGGCTCCTGACAGGAGTTGACGTGCACACTCTCTGCCATGAGATCGCCGAGGCCATCCGCGAGACCAGCACTTTTGACCGCGTCTGCATCATCCTGAGCAGTGACGGAAACAGTGTTTTCGCCGCCGGCTATTCCGGCATGGACGCCCGCGCCATTGCCCAGGTGCAGCAGAATTGTGCCGGCGTATGGAAGCTGGACCACGTGATCGAAATCTTTACCCGGGGGATCCGCCTGGGAGAAAACTCTCGCCTCATCCGCGCCCATGATCTGGCCAAATACAATCTGTCATTGAGCGACAAGGTCTATGCCGCGGACCCGCGCTGGCAGAAGGGCGACCGCGTCTTTATTCCTCTGCAGACCACGCGCGGGGCGTATGTCGGCTGCATTTCGCTCGATGATCCTTGTGATCTTTCCCGGGTCACGGCCGACGAGTTGACGAAAATTGAACTGCTGGCCGGAGACCTGGCGGTGACCGTTGACAACGCGGCCCTGCACCGCAAGCTGGTGCGCCAGGAGAAGCTGGCAGCCATGGGGCAACTGGTGGCCGGCGTTGCGCATGAACTTAACAATCCCCTGGCATCCATCGTGGGATATTCCGAGCTGATGACGGATGAGATCGCCGGCGGTCCCGCGCGGCAGAAGCTGGACAAAATGATCCGCGAGGCGCAGCGCATGCGCCGGATCATTGACAACCTGCTGCGCTTCGCGCGCCAGAACAACCTGGAAAAGAAATCGGCCAACCTGCAGGTGTTGCTCCAGGACGTGCTTGCCCTGCGCGAGTATCACATTCGCAACCATAACGTTGAGCTTGATATGAGGATTGATCCCGAACTGCCTCCGGTTGCCGTGGATGAGGACCAGTTCAAGCAGATCCTGCTGAACCTGCTCAACAACTCGCTGGATGCGATGGAGGGCCGGCGCGACAAGCTCATCCAGATTACGGCGATGCAGCAGGGTGACAGGGTGGCAGTTTATTTTGAAGATAACGGCCCGGGCTTCCGGGAGCCCAACCGGGCCTTCGATCCCTTTTACACCACCAAGCCCGTGGGCAAAGGCACCGGGCTGGGTCTCAGCATCTGCTATGGCATCGTGAAAGAGCACGGGGGCGAGATCCATGCCACCAACCTGGAGCGCGGCGGAGCCCGCGTTTTGCTGGAACTGCCGGCCGGCAGCAGGATGGCAGTCCCCGCCGCCACCCTCACGACTGGATGAAGATAAAGCCATCCAGAGCACCTTTTCTATCCCGGTCCCAATAGCGTATCTGTGAAACTACTAGATTCGCCGGCAAGTCCCTCAAGTATTAAACGGTTAGTCCGATAGGGCCAGGTATTTTGGAATTGCCAATTTTGGCCTTTAAGGTAAGATTCTGGCCATGGTTCGCATCCTAGTCGCTCTTCTTCTCTCTGCCGCCGCATGGGGGCAGGCTGCTGGAGATCCTGGCAAAGCCCAGTCTTCAAGCTCTTCAACCACCGCATCCACCGCTGCGGGCGAGCACTCGGCCGGTTCCACCGATGCTCTGGGGTCCGCCCGCGCGCTCTTGAAATCCGGCAAGTATGAGGATGCGGCAGCGGCATTCCAAGTCATTCTGGGCAAAGACCCCGCAGCCGCCGAAGCTCATGCGGGACTTATGCGCAGCCTGCTCAGGCTGAGAAAGATTAATGAGGCTGAAGACGCGGGGAAGAAAGCAGTTGCCGCCCTGCCGCAGTCCGCCCTGATGCATGCCTGGCTTGGCAATGTAGAGTTCCGCGCGGGGAAGTTTGGCGAGGCGGAACAAGAGTTCAAGAACAGCTTGAAACTGGACGGCAATACCGCGCGCGCATGGTATGGCATGGGACGCATCTATGAGATGGTCTCCATGAACAAGCATGCTCAGGACGCGTGCACCAATGCCCATGCCCTCGACCCGGACGACGATGATATCTACAGGCGCTGGTTTGACACGCTTTCATATGCTGAGCAGCTGGAGTCTTTCAAAAAGCGAGTCGGGAACCATCCAACTGAAAATGAAAAGAACCGGTTGCAGTTGCTCTCCGCGGTTGTGGAGAAGAAACCGTGGATACTTGCCAGCCCATTCAAGCCGGAAGAAGTCAAATTGGAGCCATATGGCCGAAAGCTCGTGGGTGTCGAGGACATTGACCGTGACGGGCCCGTGCATATCAGCAAAGGGTTTGGTTTGCAGGTCAAGTTCAACGGACGCGCCCAGGCCGTGCTGTTGCTGGATACCGGGGCGGGAGGCATCATTATCGGAAACAAACTGGCGGAGAAGGCCGGCGTGGTCAAGATAGCCGACACCTACGTCTGGGGATTTGGAGATGAAGGCGCCGTACGCAGCTACATTGGCTGGGTGGACAAGATCAACATCGGAGGCCTTGAATTTCACAACTGCATTGTCGAAGTTTCCAGCAAGAACAGCGTTGCCGACGAGGCAGGCCTGATCGGCCCGGACATCTTTCGTCAATTCCTGATTACGCTTGACTGGAAGGAGCGTAAGATGCTGCTGGCGCCGCTGCCGAAAAACCCGGCGTTTCACGGCTCCGACGATGATCCGCAGGACCGCTACATCGCTCCGGAAATGCAATCGTTCACAAAGGTTTACCGCTTCGGGCACGATCTTGTCGTGCCGGTTGTGGTGAGCAACAAGGTGCTGGGAAATTTCGTGCTGGACACCGGATCTGAGATCAACATTGTCGGCGACAAGCTTGCCGACCAGGTTACAAAAACCAGCTATCAGGGCTATTCGATGACGGGCGTCAGCGGCCGGGTCAAAAGAGTGCTGACAGGCGACAAAGCCATCCTTCAATTCGCAAAAATGCGCATCCGAAGCGATGATCTTCCGGTAGTGGACCTTGAAAGCATGAGCGCCGGTGAGGGCACTGAGATAGCCGGCTACATCGGAATCCGCACCCTGGTGCAAATGAAAATGACCATTGACTACCGCGACGGCCTGGTCAACCTTGCCGTTTACGAATTCAAAAAAGCGCGCGACTAAAGAAACTGCCTCAGGGGCCTGCTGAGCGGCGCCACAGCTCGGGCGGGCCCCCATCTTCCCGGCTGCTCAAAATAATCGAAAAAAATCAGAACACTTCACGTTCTCCGGCAGTCTTTCTCTTTGGGAAGGCAAAATGGCGGGACAGGCAATTCTGGGAGAGACGGCCCTGAAACCAGCGAAGGCCAGCGAAACGGAATCGGCGGGCGAGAGCGTTGAAGCCCTCGTCGTCCAGCACACGCAGATGGTTTTTCGCATCGCGTATTCCATTCTTCGCAATCTTTACGACGCTGAAGATGCAGCCCAGGAATGCTTCCTCCGAATATTGAAAAGCCGGGACCGTTTGCGGCAGGTCCGCAACACGAAAACCTGGGTGGCCCGCATAGCGTGGACCGCGGCGCTGGACCACCGTCGCGGGCGTTCGCTAGTCACAGGCGCAACGGGGCTTGAAGACGCGGCCGGTGATGGCGTACTGGCTGTGCTTGCTGATCCCGCGCTGGCTGCGGATGAAAGGTTAGCCGAAGCGGAAATGCAGCAACTGCTGGAGCGCCTGATTGCCGGATTGCCCGAAGACCTGCGCCTGCCCTTGCAGCTTTCCACGGTCCAGGAGTTGAATTCGGCAGAAATAGCTGAGGTGATGAGCATTCCGGCCGAATCGGTGCGCACGCGGCTGCTGCGGGCCCGCCGGCTGATCAAGGAAAAAATGGCGGTGGTGCTGGAGGTAAACAGACATGATTGATCCCAAAAAGGACAAGGAGTTCGATGCGCTGCTGGACTCTGCGCTCGCCCGCTACTCCACCGTGACGCCGCGTCCGGGCTTGGAGACCAGGATCCTGGCCATGGTCCATGAAGCCGCCAGTAAAAAGCCTGCCTGGCGGGACCGGCGCTGGCTGCTCGCAGCCGCAGGAGTAGCTGTTGCGGCAATCGTGCTGTTTGCGTCTCTTTCCAGCTTCCATGAGGGCACGTCCCGCCATGAGCAAGCGGCAGAGAAATCGCGACCGCAGATCAATGACACAGCCGCTCCCGTTACGACCGCTCATGTTGAGCCGCACAGAGCCGCACCGGAGCGGCGTTTCCGGCGCACGTCATCCCCGGAGAGTTTGCGGGTGTCTGAAGTCCGGAAGCAGGTTTTTCCTGCCCCGGAGCCGTTATCAGAGCAGGAGAGGCTGCTGCTCCGCTACCTGCAGGACACGCCCCGGGAAGAGATCATCGCACAAAGTCATCCAGATGATTCCGAGACTGCTTTAACGCAGGGCAACCTGAGCAATGAAGATTTAAGCAATATGCGATAGGAGAAGAGATGAAAACGCTTTTAATGACCACGCTTCTGCTGGCCGCCGTGTTTGCGTACGGCATCCAGGACCAGTCCGGGAAAGACGAAAAAGCTGCTGCCAAAGCTTCCGCGACACAGGAAGCCCAAAGAACCGCCTACAAGCTCGACGTAAAAGTCTATGAGCTTGAAGGTGGCAAACGGATCAACCAGCGCGATTTCAGTATGACCTCAACGGCCGTGCAGCGTGGGGTATCGGAAGCATCTCTTCGCGTTGGCACCCGGGTGCCTGTCGGCGCCGGGGAAAAGGCGACCTATATAGATGTTGGTTTTCACGTTGATTGCCGCCTGACTGAACTGGCCGGGAAACTGATGGCTACATTCAAGCTTCAGATGACCAGCTTCGCTCTTCCGGAACAAAGCACGGATCCTCGCAGCTCGTCGATGCCGGTTCTTCGCAACAGCAACCAGGATGTGGAAACGATCCTGACCCCGGGCAAGCCGCAGATCGTCAGCAGCGTTGACGACGTAAACAGCAAGAAAACGATGCAGGTTGAAGTTCTCGCGACCCGGATCGATTAGCAGCCGGGCCAACCCGGCCTGGGAGAAGAGGCGCTGTTCCCGCAGCGCCTTTTTCTCTTTTATAAGAGAAAATCAAAGAGGCGGCAGATCATTTGCATTTTGCCGGGTAAGGCTGCAAAATCTTCTCTGACAAGCATTCCTTCAAGTGGCAAAAGTTCTATCTATTCTGGCTGCGTCTCTGCTGGTAGTTTCGGCAGTTGCCCAATCCACGAATCCAGGTCCCGGAGTCCCCTCTCAATCTCCAGCGATGGCCTTATTCAATCAAGGCCACTTCCGGGAAGCCGCCGCAGCGTACCAGCGCATGGCCGAAGGAAAGACCAGCTCGCCGGAAGCCTATGCCGGCGCGGTGCAAAGCCTGCTCAAGCTGGATGACGTGGATGCCGCGAAGCAGGAGTCCGCCAAAGGTCTGCAAGCGTTTCCGCAATCCGCCGTGGTGCTGGCGGCCGGCGGTGACGTGGAGTTTCGCCGCGGCCGGATACAGGAAGCCGCAGAGCAATATCGCGCCGCTCTGAAACTGGACGAAAAGTGCGCGCGCGCGTGGCTGGGGCTGGGACGCATCTATGCAGCCGATTCCGATCGCAATCAAGCGCGGCAGGCCTTCGCCCGGGCGCACGAACTGGCGCCGGATGACGGCGATGCCCTCTATTATTGGGCGCTTGGCCTGCCGTATCCGCAGAACGTGGCCTCGCTACAGAAGCATTTCTCTGAGTTCCGCGACAACGCTGAGAAGGAGATGCACGAACACGAGTACATCCAGTTCCTCCAGGCCCTGGGCGGCAGAAGGGTGTGGATACCGGCCCGCCGGATAGAGCGTACGGAGATCAAGCTGCATCCGGTGATTTCCCGCGTGCAGGACGGCCCACGCGCCTTCTCCCTGCAGGTCCGGCTCAACGAGCATGTGAGCGCCAATGTAATGCTGGATACGGGCGCATCCGGCCTGACGATCAGCCGCAAGATGGCGGAGAAGGCCGGGGTCACAAAGCTTTCCGACCACTCGCTGGAAGGCGTCGGCAATGGCGGTCCGGCCAGGGGCTATGAGGCCTGGGCTGACAAGGTGGTGATTGGGGAACTCGAGTTTCACGATTGCCAGGTCCACGTTTCACCCCGCGACAGTCCCGATTACGACGGTCTGATTGGAACGGACGTTTTTGAAGATTATCTGGTGACCGTGGATTTTCCCGCGCACAAGCTGCGGCTTGAACCCATGCCTGCGGCCGGCTCCCAGAGCGGGTCTTTCACCAGGTTTTACCGCTTCGGCCACATACTGCTGCTGCCGACCAGCGTGGGAAGTTCAGCGCACGGCCTGTTCGCGATGGATACCGGTTCCGCGGCCAACTCCATCTCTCCCGCTTTGGCTCGGCAGGTGAGCGCGCTTCACGATTCGGACGTCCCCGTCAACGGAATCAGCGGGAGCGTGAAAAATGTTTTCACGGCGGACCATGTGATGCTCCAGTTCTCCCGGTTTCGCCAGCCGCATGAAAACATCATTACCTTTGACGTTCATGGCCTGAGCAAGGACCTTGGCACTGAAGTCTCAGGCTTCATCGGCTTTGCCACCCTTAAGAAGATGAAGGTCCAGATTGACTACCGCGACGGCCTGGTGGATTTCGACTACAAGCCGTAAGCCGGTTGCGTCTGCTTTCGCCAAGCACACTTGAAAAGCGTATGATGTGGTTTCTTTTAACTTTGATCAGGAGCCATCACTCGCATGAGCTTTCGGAAACAGGGCCTCTGCCTGCTTTTCATTAGTTTGTTCTCTCTTTTACTCGTCGCGCAATCCAAGCCCGGTTCAACGCAAAGTTCGAAAGGGAAGAGCCCGAAGAAATCCGCCGGCGCGCTGGCAAAGGCGCAGAAACCTGAGTCCAAATCTGCCGCAGGACAGCCCGGCGCTGCAGCGCCGCTGGATGAAAAACTGTTCGGGGCCATGCGGTGGCGGCAGGTCGGCCCGTTCCGCGGAGGCCGGGTGCTGGCTGTTACCGGGGTGCCGGGCGAGCCCAATGTCTTTTATTTTGGGGCGGCCTCCGGAGGCGTCTGGAAGAGCACGAATACAGGAGCGAGTTGGCAGCCTCTGTTCGATCAGCAGGGCATTGCCTCCATCGGCGCGATCGCCGTGGCCCCGTCCGACCATAACGTTATTTATGCCGGTTCGGGCGAGGCCTGCATTCGCGGCAACATCTCCTATGGCGACGGCGTGTACAAATCCGTGGATGGCGGCAAGACGTGGAAGAACATGGGGTTGAAAGACACCCGCCACATCGGCGCAATCATTGTGGACCCCAGGGACGCGAATGTGGTCTTTGTGGCCGCGCTGGGCCACGCGTATGGGACCAACGAAGAGCGCGGCGTCTTCCGCAGCAGGGATGGCGGCGTAACCTGGCAGAAGGTCCTTTATAAGGACAACAAAACCGGCGCCATTGACGTGGTCTTTGATCCGCATAATTCCAACACACTGTTTGCGTCGCTATGGGAGGTCTATCGCACGCCGTGGAGTTTGAGCAGCGGCGGTCCGGGCAGCGGACTTTATAAATCCACCGACGGCGGGAGCACGTGGCTCCATCTGGAAGGCCACGGTTTGCCGGCGGGCATCATGGGCCGCATCGGTGTTTCAGTGTCCGGGGCGGATTCCAACCGGGTGTACGCCATGATTGAGTCCAAGGAAGGCGGGCTCTACCGTTCGAACGACGGCGGCGAAAACTGGATTCGCATGAATGAAGACGGGCGCCTGCGCCAGCGCGCCTGGTACTTTACGCACATTTTTGCCGATCCCAGGGCCGTGGACACGGTGTATGTGCTCAACACGGGAATGTTCCGCTCCACCGATGGCGGGCGCACCTTCAACCTGCTGCCAGCTCCGCATGGCGACCATCACGGCTTGTGGATTGATCCTGACGACCCGCGCCGCATGATCAACGGCGACGACGGCGGAGCGACCATCTCCACCGACGGCGGCGCCACGTGGAGCACGCAATATAACCAGCCCACCGCGCAGTTCTATCACGTCATCACCGACAATCGCTGGCCGTATTACATCTATGGCGCGCAGCAGGACAACTCAACCGTGGGGCTCAAGAGTTATGACGACGGAGGCGTGATCGGCCGGCAGGATTGGTACCCGGTGGGAGGCGGCGAGAGCGGCTACATCGCTCCTTACCCGCCCGATCCCAACATTGTTTTCGCCGGCGCAGAAGGCTACACGTCGCGCTTCGACAAGCGGACCGAGCAGACAGTAGACATCTCGGTGTGGCCGCTGGACGTTTCCGGCAATGGAGCGGAAAAACTCCTGCACCGTTTCAACTGGACTTCACCCCTGGTTATCTCGCCGCATGATCCCAATGTGCTCTACACCGCGGCCGAGATGGTGTTCAAATCAACCGACATGGGACAGAGCTGGGTCCCCATCAGCCCTGATCTCACACGCAATGACAAGTCCAAACAGAAGCCGTCCGGCGGACCCATTACGCTCGACATCACCAGCGTGGAGTACTACGACACAGTATTCACGGTGGCCGAATCGCCGGTCAGGAAAGACATGATCTGGGCCGGTACGGATGACGGCCTGGTGCAACTCACGAACGATGGCGGCCGGCACTGGAGCAACGTGACTCCAAAAGAAATGCCGGAGTGGAGCATGGTCAGCATCGTGGAGCCGTCCCACCATGACGCCGGCGCCGCGTACATCGCGGTGGACCGGCACAAGCTGGATGATTTCCGCCCCTATATTTTCCGCACGCGGGACTCCGGCAAGACCTGGATCATGATTGCCAACGGGATCCCGGAAGGTTCCTATGTGCGCTCTGTGCGGGAAGATCCGGAACGCAAAGGGCTGCTGTTCGCGGGGACTGAGACCGGGGTTTACTTCTCCATTGATGATGGCGGGCACTGGCAGCCGCTCAAGCTGAACCTGCCAACGGTGCCGATCCATGACCTGAACATTCATGGCGACGATCTGGTCGTGGCCACGCACGGCCGGTCGTTCTGGGTGCTGGATGACATCACCCCGCTGCGCCAGATCGACCCAAATTCCGCTTCGGCAGAGATGTTGCTCTTCAAGCCGCAGACGGCGCTCCGGCTGCACTTGCCGGACGACATAGAGCGGCGCGGCCCTGTAGGCGACAACCCGCCGCCCGGAGCGATCCTGGACTATTACTTCAAGGTCGCGCCAAAAGATGAAGTGAAACTTGAGATTTTGGATAGCAGCGGCAAGCTTGTGCGGAGCCTCTCCAGCAAGGAAAAGAAAGAATTTGAGCAGCCGCCGGAGTGGCCAGACCAGGTGAGGGAAGTTACCACGATCCCGGCTGATGCGGGCATGAATCGCTATGCCTGGAACCTGCGATGGGAACCTCCGGTGAAGATTCCCGGCGCGTTCTATAGCGGAGTGGGCCCGCAAGGCCCCATCGCCATGCCCGGCCAATACACGGTCAAAATCACGGCAGGAAATCAGAGCCAGACGCAGCCGCTGGAAATCGTGATGGACCCGCGAGTGAAAGACGTAAAGCCGGAAGACTTGCAGAAACAGTTTGATCTGGCCATGCAGGTGCGCGACGCTAACGCCGAGCTGCATCGCGCCGTGAACCAGATTCGCGCCATGCGCGGCGAACTCAAAACCATTCACAGCCGTTTCGAGGATGATCCCCGGTTCAAGTCGCTCGTGGAGCAGGCCGGGTTGCTGGACAAGAAGATGGCGCCGGTGGAAGAAGCGCTGATCCAGGTCAACATGAAAGGATCGGAGGGCAACCTGGTGTTTCCCAACATGCTCAATGAACAACTGGATTCGTTCAGCGCCGCAGTGCAGTCGGGCGACAGCGCTCCATCGCAGCAGGAATACGAAGTGTTCAAGGGGCTGCGCGCGCGCCTCGACCAGCAGCTCGCTGCCTGGAAGCAGATCATGTCCGCAGACGTTCCGGCGTTCAACGGTCTGGTGAAGAGCAGCGACATACCGGCGCTGTACTTGCCGCCCGCGGAAGAGTAGAGTTCACTCATTGGGCCGGTTGCGAAAATACAGTCTTTCCGGAGGCATCTTTTCTCTCGCGGGCGGAAACCAAGGAGGTAGGCCGGTCCCGTTCGCCTCGCGTAGAAGCTGTCTGTATTTTGTCTGCAACCCAGTGACTCTGGAGGAGTTTTTTCATGAGGGCCATACTGTTTGTCGACGACCATGAGGTCCTGGCACGCTTAAGTTGTGAAATCCTGGAGATGCAGGGCTACCGGGCAGTGAGCGCATATAACGGGGAAGAAGCGCTCCGCAAGTTTGCCGAGGAAGATTTTGACATTCTGGTCACCGACTTCCGCATGGAAGGAATGAACGGAGTGGAACTGGCCCGCAAGGTCCATGAAAAGCATCCTGACGTGCCGGTCATTATTGTCACCGGCTATGGTCCGGTGGATGGCGGTAAAGACGTGGTCGCCTGCCTTCAGAAGGAGGACCTTTTCCCGACCTTGCTTGAGAAAATAAAGAACTTCCTTGATGAAAGAGAGCCGCAGCCGGCAATCAAATCAGCCTGAATCGCGCCCGGAACCCGGGCAACCGGAAATTCTGAACATTACGAAGCGAGTCGCCGGCTTTTGTTCCGGTGTGGCTGCCGCGTTGTGTTTTGCTAGACTCTCCGAGTGCGCCGCCTCATCATCAATGCCGACGATTTCGGCCTCACCGCGGGTGTGAACCGCGCCATTGCCGAAGCGAACCGTTCCGGGGTGTTGACCTCCGCCACCATCATGGCCAATGCGAGGGCCTTTCAGCAGGCCGCGGAACAGGCAAAGGCCCAGCCGCAACTGAGGACGGGCTGCCACGTGGTGTTGATCGACGGCGAGCCGGTCACCCGCGACGCGGCCACGCTCACCAATGGCTCGGCACGTTTCAAGAGCAGCCTGAAGGATTTCGCCCGCGCGGCTGTGCAGAAGCGCTTTTCCGGGGACGAGATCCAGCGCGAAGCCGAGGCGCAGATCAGGAAGATCCAGTCCTGCGGCATTACGGTCACCCACGTGGACAGCCACAAGCACACGCACATGTTTCCCCAGGTGCTTCGTCCGGTCCTGCGCGCGGCCCGGGCATGTGGGGTGCGCGCAGTGAGAAACCCGTTTGAACCTGTGCGCTGCTGGCCTCGCGGGGCGCTGTTGAGTACGCCTGCGCTCTGGCTTCGCTGCGCCGGGGTGTTGACCTTCCAGATGTTCGCCGCTGAGTTTCGCAAGGCCATCGGTGAGGAAGGCATGCTGAGCACGGACGGTACGGTCGGCATCGCCGCCACCGGGAAGCTTGACCGAAAGATGCTGGCGTCCATCATCCAGGCCCTGCCGGAAGGGACATGGGAGCTGGTCTGCCATCCCGGATACTCTGATTCAGAACTGCAAGAGGCCGGCACGCGGCTGCTGCAATCGCGGGAAATTGAACTCGAAGCCCTGACGGCAACAGAGACCAAAGAGGCGCTGGCGCGTCAAAGCATTGAGCTGATTTCCTATGCTGATCTGCGTTGAGGGGCAGCGGTTATATTTGTGAATCCCGGGGCGGCGTAGCGCAATCGAAAAGCACACGAGAGGGAACCGCTTGAAAATCGGAATAACCTGCTATCCCACGTATGGCGGCAGCGGAGTTGTGGGCACAGAACTGGGAATTGAACTGGCCTCGCGCGGCCACGAGGTGCATTTCATCGCGTACCAGCAGCCGATCCGGCTGACCAACCAGCATCCCCAGATTTTTTTCCATGAAGTCACGGTATCGCAGTACCCGCTCTTTGAATATCCGCCGTATGATCTGGCGCTGGCCACGCGCATGGCGGAGGTGGCGGAAATCTATGATCTGGACATTCTGCACGTTCACTACGCCATCCCGCATTCGGTGAGCGCGCTGCTGGCGCGGCAGATGCTTGCCGCGCAGGACAAACCCCGCAAGCTTCCGTTCGTCACCACGCTTCACGGGACGGACATCACCATTGTGGGCGCCGACCGGTCTTACCTGCCGGTCACCCGCTATTCGATTGAGCAGAGTGACGGCGTCACCGCCATCTCCAATTGGCTGAAACAGCGCACGCTTCAGGAATTCGATATCCGGAACCCCATCGAGGTGATTTACAACTTTGTGAACTGCGACATCTACCGCCGCGATCCGAAGGCGGCGGAGAAGAGAGGCGAATACGCGGACAAGGACGAGCGCATCCTGGTGCACGTATCCAATTTTCGCCCGGTCAAGCGCATCTGTGACGTGATTGAAATTTTTGATCGCGTGCAGAAACACATTCCCTCACGGCTGCTGCTCATGGGCGACGGCCCGGAGCGCTCGCGCGCGGAATGGCTTGTGAGCAAGAAAGGGCTGCGCAAGAAAGTGGAGTTCATGGGCAAGGTGGACCGGGTGAGCGAGAAGCTTTCCATCGCCGACCTCATGCTGATGCCCAGCGAACTCGAGTCGTTCGGACTGGCGGCGCTGGAAGCCATGGCCTGCGAAGTTCCCGCAATCGCAACCGCCGTGGGCGGCGTGCCTGAGGTCATCGAACACGGCCGCACGGGCTTTCTCGCCGAGGTGGGAGACGTGGAAACGATGGCGCGCTGCGCCATAGAGATACTCTCGGACGAAAAACGCCTGCGGGAGATGGGAATGCTGGCGCGCTGGGAGGCGCAGGCAAACTTCTGCTCCACCAAGATCATTCCCGAGTACGAGATGTTCTACAGGCGAGTGCTGGAGCGGGCCGGATAGAGCGCGGCGGACGCGCTTTCTCCCATGAACTCCTGCTGAAGCACGGGAACTTCCAGCATCACCAGGGTGCCCTGGCCGTCGCGGCTCTGGACAATCATCTTGCCTTCGTCGCCGAACAGGACGTGCAGCCGTTCGGCAACGTTCATCATGCCGATGCCCCGGCCTGAACTCATGGTCTGGGCGGCCACGGCGGGCGGAGCGCTCATGCCAACGCCGTCATCCTCCACCTGGATCAGCAGCTTGCCCTCCTGGAGCCTGCTGCGAATGGTAATGCTGCCGCCGTCCACTTTGGGGGCCAGCCCGTGCTTGATGCTGTTTTCCACCAGGGGCTGAAGCAAGATGGAAGGAACCACGATGTCCAGCGTGGCCGGGTCCAGGTGCTTGTAGACGCGCAGCTTGTCGCGGCCAAAGCGCACGACTTCAATGTCCAGGTAGTCGTCAACAAATTCAATCTCTTCGCGGAGCTGCACAAACTCATCATGCTTGCCCAGCAGCCGGCGGAGGATCTTGGAGAGCTTGAGGATCAGCTCGCGGGCCTGGTCGGGATCAAAGCGGACCAGCGACGAGATGGAGTTCAGGGTGTTGAAAAGAAAATGGGGGTTGATCTGGCTTTGCAGAGCGTCCAGCCGGGCTTCCAGCAGCAGGCGCTCCTGTTCTTCCAGCTTCATCTCGATGCGAGCGTTGTTCCAGATTTTGATGGGTATGGCAATGGTGGCCACCACGGTGGCGAACACAGCCAGCATGGCGACGGGCGTGGTCAGGTAAAGCGCCCAGAGCAATTTCGGCGCAACCCAGTTGATTTCCAGCCGCGCCGCCTGGAGCGCGATGATGATGAGGAAAAAAGCGGTCTGCCAGTCAATGCGCGGATGACGGAGGTTGCGTTTGACCCAGCGATAAACGCTCAGGTCAATGAATGGGGAGAAGGTCCAGATCTCTTCTTCATTCCGGCAAAAGTGGCGCAGCGATCCCGCCAGCAGCCCGGCCAGAACATTCACCGGGAGCGTGAGGTACTCGCCGTAAAACAGCGCGGGCAGGGCCATGATTGCGCCGCCCAGGCTTCCGGCGATGCGGCCGCCGATCACGCCGACCAGGATGGAAGCTTCAAATCCCATGTCCGCAGCGAGAAAGTTTTTTACGTTGAAGCGGATGTAAACGCCCAGGGCGAAAGGGAAGCACGTGAAGAGAATGAAAAGGAGGTTCTGGAGGACGGTGCGGCGGGGAGCAAACAGCAGCTTCTTGAACTCGCGGGCACGGCCCAGCGCGGTGGCCACGGCCGTGGCCACGCCAAGTTTCACAAGAAGCTGGATGAGCAGGAACTGGAGGTCCACAGCGCTATTTTTTCACGAATTCAGTCTCGTGGGACCGTGAAATACGGTCCCACGGATGGGAATGACGGCATTATGCGCGTGCGGCCGCAAATCGGGAAGGAGAAAAGGCGGAAATATCCATGGTGGCGGGTCTTCCGAGAACCAGGCCGGACATGATTTTCGCCGTCGCTGGAGCCAGAAGGATACCGTTGCGATAGTGGCCGCCGGCCACGAACACTCCTTTTTTTTCGCTCTCGCCCATCAACGGCAGGTCGTCGGGAGTTCCCGGGCGCAGCCCCGCCCAGCTCTCGGTTACGGTCGCAGTGGACAACGCGGGAATGTACCGTGCAGCGGAAACGTGCAGTCTGCTGATGGTCGCAGGCTCGACGGTCTTGTCGAACCCGGCATCCTCCACCGTGGTCCCCACCAGCACCTTTCCCAAACTGCGGGGAACAATGTAGGCCCCCGGAGCGCGCAGTACGTGTTGCACGGCCCCGCTTTGCTTCGGTTGCAGGTAAAACATCTGGCCTTTGCGCGGCCTGACCGGCTCTCCGAACCAGGCTCCGCGGCAGTTCACTGCCGCTGCGCCCAGAAAGCATTCGCTTCCGGCAAGGACTTCCACCTGGGTCCCGATGGAGCGCATTTCCCGGACTTCCATGCCGGCCTTCAGGGAAACGCCGCTTTGTTCCGCGGCCCGGACGGCCGCCCGCATCAGCAGAACGGGATCAACGCTGTCTTCGGCCACCAGGAAAGCGTCATGCCCGTGCGCGACCAATCCTGGTTCCAACTCGCTTAGTTCCTGCTCTGACAGCTTGCGATAGTCCGGAGGGGGAGAATGTTCGCCCAGGACAATCGCGCCATGGCGGCGGAAGTCAACAGCAATTCCAGAGCGGCCTTCAAGTTTCCGCACGAATTGCGGAAACATTCGAGCGCTCTCCATTGCCAGAGGGCGAAGAGGAGCCGGCGTTTCGGGATCGGAGGGCGCCAGCATACCGGCCGCAGCGGAGGAAGCTTCCCGGCCTGGCTCGGCGCGTTCCAGCAGCAGGACCTCTGCTCCTTGTTCGCGCAGTTCCAGTGCAAGGGAAACGCCAATGATCCCCGCACCGGCGATGATGACATCGTAGGAAGTCACACAGGATATTTTATTGCAAAGCCGTGAGCAGGCCACTCAAGGGCTGCACCGTTCCGGCGCGGGCCCAGGAAATCAAGTCTACTGTGCGGCCGCGTGGCTCAGGGCCTGCGCCGGAGGACCGCTTTGGCCTTGCACCAGCCTGGAGAACACGACCAGACGTTTTGGGGCCGGCCCCACGTAGTACGTGGGATAGCAGGTGATCAGGGTAAGCTGAGGGTCGGTGGTCTGCCGGAGCACGCTGACGTCTTCGGGAAGAACGATTTTCTTGCCGGTCACCTGATACTTGTAGGTCTGACCGTTGCGCTTTACCAGGATGTCATCACCCTTGTTCAGTTCATAGATGTGGCGAAAAAATGTGTCACGATGGCCGGTGATGACGGAATTGCCATTTTCGCCCGGCATGGCGGTTTCCTTCATGTGTCCGGGGCCCTCGGAAAGCGCTTTTCGTGACGCACCCTCCACCACGATGGCGTCCAGGCCGATTTTCGGGACCACAACGCGGGTGAGCATGTCGGCAGCAGAGAGCTTTGCCTGCTCGGGCGCGGCGGGAGCCGGTGTGGCGGACGTTTGCTGCTGCTCCCATTCCTGTGCAAGCTGCTGCTGAGTGCGATACATGGCCCAATACTGGCTCCCGACATACCCCAGAAGCGCCAGACCGGCGATGACCAGAAGAAGAGAAAGCACCTGGCGGGGACGCCATTTTCCGTTGGGCGCTGTTCCTGTCAGGGCGCACCACAGCTTGCGAACATGCTTCATGTCCAATTAGATGCAAAATTGGGCCCTTCCGCGGCCCAGGCGGCTTCCCGGCGCTCTGAGGCAGAAGCGCCGGGCCCCGTTCCCGGATTGACAGCCAGGGAGTTCTGCTCAACAATGTGTCTCGATCTCAATCCCAGTTTCCAATTGAGTCCCCTTATGTCCGATATGCCGCAGAATGACGGCGGTAGCTCGATGGTGCGCACAATTCTCATGGTCGTGGCGGCGGTTTACATGGTCGGTTCCGTGATCTTCATGGTCCAGGCACATAACCAGATCAGCGACATGGAGCAGCGCCAAATCGCCCTCAGGAAAGAGCTGGCCGGGAAAATTGACGAAGCCAACAGCCATAACCGCGCGTCGCTGAACGTTCTAGCGGACAAGCTGGGCATGACCCACAAGGAACTCAGCAAGAAGGCTTCCGATCTGCAAAACGCGGAAAAGGCCACCGAATCCCGGTTGAAGGCCTATGAAGAGACCACGAATCAGCAGTTCGGGGCGGTCACCGGCGAAGTCAACGGAGTGAAGGGCCAGGTGACCAAGGTGAGCGCGGACGTGACTGATACGCGCAACGACCTGGAAGTCACCAAGAGCAAGCTGGAGCGCGCGATCGGGGACCTGAACAAGCACAGCGAACTGATCGCCACCACCCATGACGAGCTGGAAGTATTGAAGCACCGCGGCGACCGCGACTACTTTGAATTTACGCTGCAAAAAGGCAAAGCGCCCACGCGGCTGTCCATTGTGAGCCTGCAGCTCAAGAAGACGGACGCAAAAAAGAGCAAGTTCACGCTCTACGTGATGGCTGACGATAAGAAAATTGAAAAGAAAGACCGAACCATCAACGAGCCATTGCAGTTCTATACAGGCCGCGAGCGCCAGTTGTTCGAAGTTGTCATCAACTCGGTGGACAAAAACCACGTTTCGGGCTATCTCTCCACGCCCAAGAACGTGGCCAGCACACAGATGCCGGGCAACGCGACTCGGCGAGACTGAGTTTCGGCATCACTTCAGACGAGGGCGCTACGCGGGGCGCCCTTGCTATTTGTGCGATGCCGGGCCGCTATATCCTCATCGATTACACTGGTTCTGCA
>DATIWA010000471.1:0-7759 GCA_035465515.1 Candidatus Limnocylindrales bacterium
GTTCCAGACGCGGTTGCTGGTCGGAGCAGCCGGACATTTTTGTCCGGTTTCGCGCATCCTGGGCAGGGGAGGGAAGGAGAATCCCGTCGTCGCCCAGGAAATTGAGTTCGCAATGAGCGACGAGCAGGCGAGAACCTGCGCCATTGCGCCGGAAATTCCGGAACTTTTCTTCTGCCGCGACATGCGAGGGTATGGCTGGTGCTTCCGCAAGGGCAATTTCCTTAATATCGGACTGGGCCGACTGGATCAGCACGGGCTCAGCGAGCAGGTGCAGCGGTTTGTGCGGTATCTATGCGATTCACGGAAGATCGCGTTCGAGGTCCCCGGACGCATGGCCGGGCACGCTTATCTGTTGTTCGGGTATTCGCCCCGGAAGATCGTTGACGACGGCCTGCTGTTAATAGGGGATTCGGCGGGTCTGGCCTATGCCCAGAGCGGAGAAGGAATCAGGCCGGCCATTGAATCAGGACTGATGGCCGCGGCGGCGATTACAGCGACAGAGAGCGTTTTCTCAGCAGAGCGTCTCCAGGTTTATTCGGAATTGCTGGAACAGCGCTTTGCCGCGGGGCGGAAGATCATGCAATCCCTGGCCATGCATATTCCTGTTCCGGCACGCAACGCCCTCGGACGGATGCTGCTCAAGAGCAGGCGTTTTTGCCGCAGCGTGGTCGTCGAAGACTGGTTCCTGCACGTCCATGACACGCCGCTTGCGCCGGTGCGCAGCCTCAAGCGCGGTGTCCTGGAAGGCCATCCGGCCGGATAAGCGGTTACTTTTGCTGAATAGACCTCAGGTATTCCGTCAGATTGTGCAGGCGGACATTTCCGTAATCACGATCGTTCTCAACCTGGTGAAAAATCGGTCCCCATACCGGCATTTCACGGCTGCCATGCGCCAAAACGACTTCGTCTCCGGAAATGAGATTGAGGATGTGTTCCTCGGGGAAAACGCCGCCGAGATTCTTTGCAATCATGGTCAAATCGGGGACTTTGCTGTTCAGCGCGGGGGCAACCGGTCCATCGCCTTTAGCCTCCGTCCCGTGGCAGGATGCGCAGTACGCGCGATACAGGTCCGGTCCCTGCAAAGAATGGATTAACTGGCCGAATTGCTGCTGGTCCGATTTCGCCTTTTGATAATCATGAGCCGAACCTGCTCCCAGCAGAAGGATAGCCACAAACGTAAGCGCACCCGCAAAAGCCATGAGTATGTAGCCGTTGCGCTTCGATGTTCCCATCTCACACCCCTGCACTTATGGTCATATTCGGTATGGAATAAAGATGTGACGGATATCACCGGACGGATGACGCTTCAGCGGGGAAGCAAACGCGTAAATTTTCATTCCAGGAGTTATGCAGCCGACCCGGCCAGCCGTTGCTTTTATTTTCCGCAATCAGGGCTGGAGCACGGCCGCGCCGCGAATTCCATCATGCTTTAGTGCATTGAGAGCCTGGTTGACCTGGTCCATGGGGAAGACCTGCACTTCCGTACGGATCGGGACCTCCGCCGCTATCTTCAGGAAGTCGCGACCATCTTCCCGCGTATTGTTGGCGACATTCCTGATGGAGCGCTCGCGGTAGATGAGTGAGTAGGGAAGACTGGGAATCGGGCTCATGTAAATTCCACCCAACACCAGGGATCCGCCTTTGCGCAACGCTTCCAGGGCGGGAGGGACGAGTTCACCCGCCGGCGCAAAGATGATGGAAGCATCCAGTTTTTCCGGCGGTTCCTCGCTGGCTGCGCCGGCCCAGACTGCGCCGAGCTCCAGGGCCAGGCGGCGATGCTTTTCTTCCCGCGTGCAGATAAAGACTTTTACTCCCCAATGCCGCGCTACCTGGATGCAGACGTGTCCGGCGGCGCCGAAACCGTAAATCCCGAGATTGCCGCCGGCGCCAATCTGTGAAACGCGCAGACAGCGGAATCCGATAATGCCGGCGCAAAGCAATGGGGCCGCCTGCAAATCGCCGAATCCTTCCGGCAGCGAGTACACAAAATCTTCATGCGCCACAATGTACTCGGCAAAGCCTCCGTCCTGCGTGTACCCGGTAAATTGAGGAGAGTCGCACAGGTTTTCCTGGCCGTTGCGGCAATAGAAACAAACCCCATCCGTCTTGTAAAGCCAGGGAATGCCCACGCGCGTCCCCGGCGCGTACCGCGCTGCGCCGGGGCCCAGCTTCTCAACCACGCCCACGACTTGATGGCCGGGAATTACAGGCATCTTGCGCGGAGGCAGTTCGCCTTCAACCACATGCAGGTCGGTTCGGCAGATGCCGCAGGCCGTGACCCTTACCAGGACCTCATGGTCCGCCGGCGTTGGCGTAGGGACTTCTCTCAGCTTGAGTGGATTGGTTTCCACCGGTGAAGGACTGTTCAGCTCCCAGGCTTTCATGGCGCCCATCTTTCTCTTTCTTTCCCGGACCACGATATAACCGGCTAGGCGGCGGAGCGCATGATCTGCACCGAGCAGTGAGCGTGGCGGGCCACTGCTTCAGAGACGCTGCCCAGCACGACTCTGTCCAGTCCCCTGCGCCCGTGCGAACCGAGTACGATCAGGTCCGGGTTCCATCGGGAAGCATAGTCCAGGATTGCCTTCTTTGCGTCGCCTTCACGAAGCACGGAAGCGGCGCGGAACCCTGCATTGCGCAGTCTCGCGACGCTGGCTTCCGCAAGAGACTGGGTCCGAGTGCGCTCGTTCGCGAGAAATTCCTTGAACTCATCGGCGAACTCCGGACCTTCTCCAAAGCTGAAATTCGGCGGGAACAACCGTGGCCAGTCGATGGCATGCAGGACATGGACCTCGGAACTCTGGTTACAAAATTGCCGAACCATGCTCTCCGTTGCAGCCTGTGAGCACCGGGAATCGTCGATCGCCAGCAGGATCTTCATACTCAGACCTTCCTCCCAGGGCGTCTACTCTAATATGTTTTCGCAGAAAAAACGCGGCAGTGATGACCATCACCCACAAAATTCTCGTTTGTGGTGTTCCGGCCCGGGGCGAATCCTGCCCCTTGTGCTGTGATCCATATCACGCAGGAAACGGGGCCGAGCGGCTAAAGTTTTAAATAGTTGTTGCGAGGTACTCACGTGGTTTCCCAATGCGCCAATCCATACTGCGGGACGCCTTTCGTCTATCTTCGCGACGGACGGCTCTATGCCGTGCCTCGCAGGAACCCTTCCGCCATGATCGAGTATTACTGGCTCTGCTCCAGCTGTGCGTCAGAGATGGACCTTAAGTTTGGTCCACTCGGCACCGAAGAGCAGCCCACGCTTGTGCCACGCCAGAACAGCGGCCCGGTGCGGAGGATTGCCTGATTCCAGACCCGGTTGCAAAGCCGTGACCAGGGCCGGACACCTGCTGAACAATTTGTCATAGAACTGGACGCGCTGGAGCGGCAAACGCGCAAGACTGACCGGCTTGTGCCAGTCGAATTTCAGGGCTTTACGGTGGCGCCGCTTGTCACCCGCGAGCTGGGCGGAACAGCCTGCCGGGTGTGAGCGCCGTCACAGTGATGCGGAGACATGTGCGTAAACATTAGCAAAGGAGGAACGCAGCCATGAGTGCAGTGGTAGTTCCTATAGTTCCCGCGATCACAATCAGGCGCATCCTGTATGCAACCGACTTTTCCGACGCTTCCAGGGCGGTGCTTCCAGTGGTGGCTGCGCTGGCAAAGAGATATCGCTCAGAAGTCTATGTGGCCAACATACGGTCTCCGTTGCCCTATACCATGGCAACCCCGGAGGCGGTTTGCGTGGTGGAGAACAAGCGGGAAAGGGAAGTCCGGCAGGCAATGAATGACCTTATCCAGCGCCCCGAACTGCGTGGGCAGGCAGCCACCGCGATTGTGGAGACGGGAGACCCCGCAGAGGAGCTGAACCGCGCGGTGCGTGACTACGACATTGACCTTGCGGTTGTAGGCACCCACGGGCGGACCGGTTTGATGCGGCTGCTGATGGGCTCGCTGGCGGAAGAATTATTTCGCAGCCTTCCGTGTCCCGTGCTGACCGCCGGTCCGCGGCTGGCCAAAAGGTTCTCCAGTCCGGGAGAAATACGCACCATTCTGTGCCCCACCGATCTCTCACGAGAGTCACGAAACGCTTTTCCGCTGGCGGCATCGCTGGCGATGGAGTACAAGGCGAAGATTGTCCTTCTGCACGTGATTCCGGCGCACGAGGCGCGTAGTTCGATTGCCCGGGAGACCGCCGCCCTGGCGCGCAGAGAGGTGCGCCGCATGTTCTGCCCGGAGATTGACCCGCGCTGCAGTTTTGAAGTCGTAGTGGACTTTGGCGATCCGGCGGAACGGATTCTGAGCTGTGCGCGGGAATTTCAGGCGGATGTAATTGCCTTGGGCGTGCGCCCGGCGGGAGAAGGAGTCACCCATTTCCGCAACACCGTCGCTTACAAAGTTGTGCTCGAATCGGAATGCCCGGTCCTTACCCGGCGTTCCGCGTAGCTGAATGAGAGGCGGAGCATGAATCTGCATAAAGCGAACGCCAGAACGCTTGCGGCAAAAACTGAAAACCGGCCCGCCGCGGAGCCGGCGCCCCGATTGGTGGACCGGCAGGAGCCGATCGATGCTCATGAAATCCAAAAGAGGCTTTGGCCGGCTTTCTGCCACTGGTTCACGGAAAATTTCCGGGGGATTGGGACCAGCCTGGAACGAGATATTGGCGCCAACGCGCGCGCCGTGGAGTGCCTTGACCGGCCGCTGCTCCGGCTCCAAGCGGTTCTGCTGGAAAACGGCGTTATGGCAATCCAGATCACGCTGGGGGCTGACGGCAAGACCCGCGTGTATGACGCGGCAGGGCCAGCCTGGCTCCGCCTTCATTGCAATGCGGCCGGGTTTCCGAAAAGCCTGGAGATCGGGTGTGACAAGAGCACCATGCGGCTCCGCTTTACCGGCCAGGCTACGGGCAAACCCGTTTTTACCAGCAACAGCTGGGGTGAATAACCGCCCAGCGACCTGATGGCCGCTGCCAGGCCGTGAGGCAAAGGCATTCCGCAGCTCGTGGAATTAAGTGGCGGGCGGCGCGCTCAGGCTGCTTCCAGTTGGATCAGCCGTTTGCGGTCGGCAGGTTTGCTCTTGAACCCGAGTGCGATGCGCAGCTTCACGCGGGCCTTGTGCAACTGCGACCGGCTGGCTCCTGAAGTGATCCCGAGCAACTGTGAAATGTCCTCGTGGCGATACCCGTGCAGATCATGCAGCATGAGGACCCTGCGATAGCGTGGGGAAAGCGCGCCCAGCGTCCGGCGCAGCGAAATATGGTCTTCGATGTCCGGCTGCGGGATGCTTTCGACCATTTTCAGTTCCGTGGACGGCAGTGTGTCATTGTCCAGCGAGAGATTCACTGCCTTATGGCGGCGGAAATACAGCAGCACCATGTTGACTGAAACGCGGTACAGCCAGGTGCGGAACAGGGAATCGCCTTTGAACGAGGATATCTTGCGCCATACATGCAGAAAAATATCCTGCGTCAAATCTTCCGAGAGAGAAGGATCGTGGGTCATCCGCAGGCACAGGCTGTAAACGTAATTCCTGTATTTCTCGTACAGGAACTGAAAGCCTGAAGCCTCGCCTTTTTTTGCGCTCTTAATGGCCCGCTGTTCCTTGCGGCCCGCGATATCAGACAGAAGTTTCTGCATAAACGGCTCTTTCCTTTGTGTACTCAGACTGTGGCTCTGCCTGCCTGGTGCATCGGCCCGAAATGGTGGTGTTTCAGGTAAAAAACGTTGAGCGCCGGCGCGAACACCAGTGCCGCATAAACACCCCAGAGAAAGCTACCCAGCAACCCCAGCAGAAAGCCTGAAAAACTGTGCCACCTGAATCCCGGCAAGAGAATCTCAACTACGTGACGGCCCTGTTCGGACAAGGGTGAGAAGAAATCGCGCATCACGCAGAGGGCGAATGCCTGCATGAACAGAAGCCCGAAAACCCAGACCCAAATCTTCGTCTTGAGCATACGGCCTCCTTTGGGCCTTAGCCGCTGCCACAATCGCAGTATGGAGGGCGAAGGCGGGGGGTGCAGTGATTTAGATCACAATGGCGGGTGTTAAAAATCGCGCAAGAGGCGGTCTGGTGACGCAAATCACTGCGACTTGCCGGGACGGAGAATGAAACTAAGCTTATGAGCGGCGGTGCTCCAACCCAGTTCGAAACGGCCCTCCCGTTTCGGGACAGGCGCGAAGCCGGAAGGCTTCTGGCCGCGAGGTTGCAGCCTTATGCGAATCGTTCTGATGTGGTTGTGGCCGCCATTCCACGCGGCGGGGTCCCGGTGGGAGCGGAAATTGCCGAGCTTCTCAACCTGCCGCTCAGCATTTTCCTGGTCCGCAAGCTGGGCGCTCCAGGACAGGAAGAGCTGGCCATGGGCTCGCTGACGAGCGGAGGGGCCAAGCTGATCAACCGTGATGTAACAAACGCCCTCCACATCCCGGAAAGCGCGATTGACTCAGTTGTTTTCCGTGAAACGCAGGAACTGCTCCGGCGCGAGCGTCTTTATTGCCGGGGCAGGCCCAGGACGGATTATAAGGATAAGACGGTGATCGTGGTGGACGACGGAATCGCCACCGGTTCCGGTATGCGACTAGCTGTGCAATCACTCAAAGCCCAGCGAGCAGGCAGGGTGGTGGTGGCCGTCCCGGTGGGACCCGGCAGCGCCATTGCCGAGCTGCAAAAGATTGCAGATGACGTAATCTGCCTGGCGACACCCAGCCATTTTGTGGCGGTAGGTCAGTGGTATCAGGATTTTCACCAGGTGAGCGACCTTGACGTGTGCCGAATTCTTGACGGTCTGCTGGAACGGGTGCCCCGATCTCAGTCCGCATAATCCCAGGGAGATGACGTATGAACCCGATTGCCCAGACCACAATTGCAGCCCTGGGAGCCGGCAACACCGGCGCCAGTTTCGCGTATTCGCTTCTGCTCAGCGGATTCAACCCACGCATTCTCATCGTTGATCCCGAACAGAAAAAAGCCGAGGAACAGGCGCTGGACCTGCAACAGGCGATGATTTTCTCCCATCCACATGAGGTGCGCGCCGCCTCCATGGCTGAGGTGGCGCGGGCCGGCATCATAGTGATTTGCGGCGTCGAGAAGCAGAAAGAGGAGGGCGCGTCCGAACTCCTGCGTCGCAACCTGAACCTCATTGAGCAGGCGGCGGTTGAGATTGCCGGCGCCAATCCGCATGCGGTCCTCCTGGTGGGCGCTGCTCCCGTGGACCTGCTGACATATGCGGCGTGGAAAACCACGGGGCTGCCCCGCAGCCAGGTAATTGGCGCAGGCACCATTGCGGAAACCGCGACGCTGCGATATCTGCTGGGCAAACATTTTCGCGTGGACCCGCAAAGCGTGCATGCCTATGTGCTGGGCGGCAACGGCGGCCGATTCCCGGTATGGTCGTCAGCCACCATTGCGGGTATGTACATCACGGAGGTGTGCAAGGCGCATGGGTGCCCGCCAAGTGTGCTCCAGGCCCTGTTCAACCAGGTCCGGGACCGCATGGCTGATCCGGAGCATCCGGGCGCAAGGGAATTCTCCGCCGGGGCGGGGCTGTCGCGTCTTGCCGCCGCCGTTCTCCGCAATGAAAACCATGTTTTTTCGATTTCTACGGTGCTCCAGAAGCAGTATGGCCTGAACAATGTGGCATTGAGCGTGCCGGCCGTAATCGGTGAAAAAGGGATTGACCGCATCTTGCGGATCGAACTCAACGATGAAGAAGTGGCGGAGCTGCTTTTCTGCGGGCAAAAAATCGCGGAAAGCATAGACGCCC
>DATIWA010000472.1:0-5875 GCA_035465515.1 Candidatus Limnocylindrales bacterium
GCCCTGAAAACAATTTACACCATGCTGAAGCGCAGTGAGTCCGGCAGAGTTGTTCAGGATCGGGCTGGAGTCAATGGGGTAGCGCGTTTGAAGCATTGGAAGCCAAAGTGCGCTACCCCTTATTTGTGCCCAGGTATAAGGAGAAGGTTGAGAGGACTTTAAGCCCAAAGCTGGATCTTGCAACAATATATAAAGTTTTTTACGAATTCAGAACTTTGTACCTTGAGCACTGATTTATCAACTACTTACGGGGCCTAAGTAGATATTCAGCCAACGCGTGACCAGTATGTGATTTCTTAATTTTCGAAACCTCGCGGGGTGGACCCTGAGCCACAATGCGACCGCCATCCTCACCGCCCTCCGGACCAAGATCAATGATCCAGTCAGCATTACGAATCACATCAAGATTATGCTCGATGATGACCACCGAATTTCCCAGGTCGGTCAGGCGATGGATGACCTCCAGCAATTTGCTCACATCTTCAAAGTGAAGACCGGTCGTGGGTTCGTCGAGCAGATAGAGAGTGCGGCCGGTCTGGCGTTTTGAGAGCTCTTTGGCCAGTTTCATCCGTTGCGCTTCACCGCCTGACAGCGTTACCGCCGACTGGCCCAGCTTGATATAGCCAAGCCCCACGTCCACCAGCGTTTGCAGGCGCTGGCGGATCTGGGGTATGTCTTCGAGGATGGGTAAGGCGTCTGAGACCGACATTTCAAGCAGGTCGGCGATGGATCGGTCCTTGAACTTCACCGCCAGCGTTTCACGGTTGTAGCGCTTGCCGCCGCAGACCTCGCACAGGACGTAAACATCTGGAAGAAAATTCATTTCGATGCGGCGTTCGCCTTCGCCCTGGCAGTGTTCGCAGCGTCCGCCGGAAACGTTGAAGGAGAACCGGCCCGCTTTATACCCGCGCTCGCGCGATTCCGGCAGCATGGCGTACAGGTCGCGGATATGGGTAAACACGCCGGTGTAGGTTGCAGGATTGGAGCGCGGCGTCCGGCCGATGGGCGCCTGGTCAATGCGGATGACCTTGTCCACGTGCTCGGCGCCGGAGATGGCTTTGTGTGCGCCAGGCTCCTCGCGCGAGCGGTAAAGCTGCCTGGCCAGCGCCTTGTAGAGAATGTCATTCACCAGGGTTGACTTGCCCGAGCCGGAGACGCCGGTCACCACCGTAATGACGCCCAGCGGAAATGTGACATCAATGCCGCGAAGGTTGTTTTCCCTCGCTCCCAGGATCGTGATGGCCTTGCCGTTGGTGGCGCGCGGTTCAAAGCGGGCGGCGATGCTGCGGGTACCGGCGATGTACTGCCCGGTGAGAGATTCGGGTTGAAGCATGATCTCCTGGGGCGTGCCGGAGGCCACCAGGTTGCCGCCGTGGAGGCCGGCGCCGGGTCCAAGATCAATCACGTAGTCGGCGCGACGGATGGTTTCTTCATCGTGCTCCACAACCAGCACCGTGTTGCCCAGGTCCCGCAGCGCTTCAAGCGCCTGCAGGAGCCGGTCGTTGTCGCGATGGTGCAGGCCGATGGAGGGCTCATCGAGTACGTAAAGCACGCCGCGCAGGCGCGAGCCGATCTGCGTGGCCAGGCGGATGCGCTGCCCCTCGCCGCCGGAGAGCGTGGCTGCCGAGCGGTTCAATGAGATGTAGCCAAGCCCCACCGCGTTCAGAAATTGCAGCCGCTCGCTGATTTCATGCAAAACCCGTCCGGCAATGATTCTTTCCCGCTCGTTGAGCTGGATTTTCGCCGCCGTGTCCACGGCGCGGGAAACCGGCAGCGCGGTGAAATCGGCTATGGACAGGCCATTGATTTTCACACCCAGGCTCTCCGGTCGCAGCCTCTTTCCGTGACACGCCGGACAGGTGGTTGCGGACATATAGCTGAGCATCCACTCGCGGTACCCTTCTGACGTCGCCTCTTCCATGTTCTGCTTCAGGAATCCCAGCACTCCATGGAATCCCAGGCGGGGAGCTTCTTTTTCCTCGGGGCCGTACAACAGCAGGTTCTGGACCTTTGCCGGGAGCTTTTCAAACGGCGTAGCGAGATTGATTTTGCAGGCTGCGGCGACCATATCCACCATGCGCTGGAGATACGTGGACCCGGAGCCGGGCCCCAGCGCGCCATCCAGCAGCGGCTTGGACCAGTCAACAATTACCTTGGCGGGATCAAAATCATACTTGCTGCCCAGCCCGTTGCATTCCTTGCACGCGCCGTAAACGCTGTTGAAGGAAAATGAGCGCGGCTCCAGCGCCGGAATATTGATGCCGCAATCCGGACAGGCCATGCGCGAGGAATAGAGGTATTCTTCGCCGTCCACCACGGCCACCTGCACCAGCCCGTTGCCCAGTTTCATGGCCGTGGTCACGGACTGCTCCAGGCGTTTCTCAATGCCGGGCTTGACCAGCAACCGGTCGATGACAACTTCAATCGTGTGGTTCTTTCGTTTGTCGAGCTGAATGTTGTCCAGTTCTTCATCCAGGTGGCGCAATTCGCCGTCGATCCTGGCGCGCACGAAGCCATGCTGGGCCAGCTTCGCCAGCTCCTGTTTGAATTCACCCTTCCGGCCCCGGACCAGCGGCGCCATCACCATGACGCGGTCTTCCGGTTTGAGTTGCATCACCCTCTGCACGATCTGCTCGGCCGACTGACGTGAAATCGGCTTTCCGCACTGAGGACAGTGAGGCACGCCCACCGATGCATACAGCAACCTCAGGTAATCGTAGATTTCGGTGATGGTCCCCACCGTGGAGCGCGGGCTGCGCGAGGTGGTCTTCTGCTCAATCGAGATCGAAGGGCTAAGGCCGTCAATCGAGTCAACATCGGGGCGTTCCATCTGGTCCAGGAACTGGCGCGCGTAGGCCGAAAGCGTTTCCACGTAGCGGCGCTGGCCTTCCGCGTAAATCGTGTCAAACGCCAGGGACGATTTGCCCGAACCGCTCAGACCGGTGATGACCGTGAGCGCGTTGCGCGGAATTTCCACCGAAATATTTTTTAGATTGTGCTGGCGGGCGCCGCGCACGCTTATCTTACTGATAGCCATTCACTGAATACCTGGGTCAGAGCTGGTAAAAGCCGTCCGGAATCAGGCCGGCGTAGTACAGAGAGGTCCGGTGAGGTCAATGCACAGCTCTACTCCGTATCTTATGGTCTCAAAGAACCGCAGGTCAAACCGGGGCGGACCACCGGCAGGGTGGTAAGGGTTTACTCTCGTGACATCAGTTACTTGCCAGAAACATGACCAAAGGCCATCATGCTCGTACAGGGGTGCAGCACCGCCCGTAATAAAGACATTTTGCAGGACTTAAATCACAATTAGCCCATGCCGGACAAAACAACCGGCGATTTGGAACAGACATCTCAATAGAGTACCGAACCCGATGAGAACCTTATTGGCTTCCTCCACCGTCCTGGTAACAATCCTGTTGTCCCTGACTTTTGGTATTGCCTGCGGTTACGCCGTGATCAGCGCCATTCTGCACGCTCTGGCGCACAAGCCTGAGAAAACGAAAAGCGCTCCGGCGACTGCGGTCATCGCGACAAGCGTTTCAAGCCACTAGCCCCGCCGGCGGCGTTCTTCGCCGGCTGTTTTGCGCGCGGACGCAGAACTCTGCCTTCGCGCCTGCCGGCACAATCCATTCCTCTTAAGTTCCTGCAAATCTTACTGAGCAGCGCCTTACTGTGGCGGTTTCCGCGGCACCGAATTGGGATTGGGCTGAACGCCCTGCTGCTGTTGCTGCATCCGCTTTAGCTCCTCCAGCAGTTGTTCAGGAGTTTTCGGACCACCGGTCTGCGGTTCCTGCTGGGTCATCGGCACCTGGCTGGTCGGAGGCGGCTGCACAGCGGTGTCCTGGGGCTGATCACTATAAGGGTTCCCCGCGTCATCAGTGGCCTCTTCGTCAGGCGCAGCCTCTTCATCCACGGCTTGTTGCTGTGGCGGCTGGGCCTGCTGGGCCGGTTGAGCCTGCTGGGGCGGTGGGCCGGCGAACGCAGTTGCCCCTGCTCCGCGTTTTGGCGTCAGGATCACTCTCTGCACGGTTCCCGGACTGTCTTCGCGGCCCAATACCACATAGCTGAAGCCGGAGCCGCTGAAAATTCCGGCGAGCACCTCTCCCTCGGGAGCCGGTCCAACCGAAATGGCCACGCGCTCTGAAGCGTTCTCCGCGCCCTCGAACTGAATTCCGGTCTTGTTCCGGATGGCCATCAGCAGGCTGTTCATGGTGGAGTTCATGGCATGTACCGTCAGCATGCCGTCGCGATAAGTCACCTGAGGAGGAACCGGAGGCATGTCCGCGGGCCGCATGGGCACCATGGAGACCGGTGTTGGCGCCGGATTCGCCGTGGGTGTTCCTGGGGCCGGTTTGGCAATGGCCGCCGGGCTTGCGGCGGAACGAGGATCTTTTTTAGGGGCCGCGCCAGGTGGCAGTTGGGGGACAGACTGGGCAGTGCGCGCCCGTTGTGCTTGAGGCACTCTCTGTGGCGGGCCAGCAACCCTGGCCGGTCGCCCGGCGTAAATACCGGTCTTGATACGCGCCGGCGCGCCGGTCTGTTGTGCAACCGCAATGCCAGACAGAACAAGGGCGCAGATTGTCAGGGGAATACGAGCCATAGAATGTTGTTAGGCCGACCAGGTCCGGTTGACGCTTATCTGAGATTCTACTCCTTCCTGATGGAGAACGGGCCACGAAAGAAACCTTGCTGCAGGAATTGCATGTTCCTGGAGACCAAATCGCCACTTTGTCTAAAGTAACTCGTCTCTGGTTTTCAGCCGGAAGCTCTAACCGCAGCATTTACAATAAGGTGTGCGGGCGGCCGGGCGGTAGACCTGTGTGCATCCGGGAATCGGGAATGGCGCATCTTAGATTTACAGTCAGAGTAGCGCCCGTCACATAGAAATGGTTATGAATCGTAGATTGCTTAGAATTTTGCTGGCGGCCACGGTCCTGGCGGCAGGACTTCCCGCCTGGTCGCAAGGATGCCAGACCGCGGATGAGATTGCTCCGCAGGCCAAGTCTGCCATTGAGAGCGCCGCGCGGCAGGCCTTTACCCAGGCCAGCCAGGATGATGTCAACGGCTTGCGCGCCAATGCCATTCCGTCACTTCAATCCAACTTCAATGGCATTGCCGGAGCGGTGAATGACAACAAGCCGGCTTTCGCCGGCGCCACCCCGCAGATACGCACCTCGTTCCTGCTTGATACCGGGCCGACACCCAGCGCGGACGGAAACTTTTATTGTGGCGTCTTCGGCGCCAATGGGTTGGGGGCCAGCGGCGCGGCGTTTAATATACCTGGGCTTCCAGCAGGCAAATATGCCGTCGTCATTCAGGATTTTATTGGCAATAAAGGGCCCTATGCTCTTACTACTATTTTCCAGGACATGAGCGGCTGGAAGCTCGCCGGATTCTACGTTCGGCCGGAATCGTCCCTGGGGCATGACGGCTTGTGGTATCTGGAACGCGCTCGCGAATACAAGACCAAAGGCCAGAACCACAATGCGTGGTTCTATTACGTGACTTCGTGGGACTTGCTGGCCCCCGTGACCTTCATGGACACGCGGCTACTTTCCAAGATTACGCGGGAATCCGGGACGATCCAGCCCAAGGATGTGCCCGTGAACGGCGCGCCTGTGAATTTCACCGCCAATGGCAAGACGTACAGCATTACTTCCATGAATGTTTACAACACGGGAAAAAGCTTTGATCTCTCGGTCAAGTATTCCGTCCCCAGCGCGGCCAATTTCAATGCCGCGCAGGCTGACGCCCGTGGCCTGGCCAATGCTCTTGTGGCCCAGTATCCGGAACTGAAGGACGCGTTCGGCAATATATGGGCCCACGCCATTGATCCGAGCGGAAATGATGTTGTAGGCCTGGTCACCTTGAA
>DATIWA010000473.1:0-2291 GCA_035465515.1 Candidatus Limnocylindrales bacterium
GTAACGGGAGAGTAACCGGGCCAATGCTCCAAAAACTATCTCATGGTGCAGTCCTGGGTCTGGCTCTGGCCTTGGCAATGAGCTTCGTCCTGGTCAGGTCTTATCAAAGTTCTTACGCCCGTCATTCTCGCATCACTGTCCGGTCCGTTTCTGCCGTTCCCAGCGCCACGGCCGTGGAACCTGTGTCCGGATTTTGTCCCGACTGTGATACCGATTTTGTCACGAACGGTTTTTTTCCATCGAACAGTACCGCGGCAGCAGCCGCAAACCATCACCGGCTTGATTGCAGCCATCCTCTGCATCCACACCCCCTTACACGCCCTATTCGCATCTAGCATGCACGCGAGAGCGTCGCATACGGGCTGGAAACGTTATTTCGTCCAGACGCCTGATTTGGAGGCCGGTTTCAGTCATTAGAGGATTCTCCGAATCGTAGGATTCAGTTACCCCGCCCATTGGCGGGGGGCCGGTTGTTCCAGCAACCGGTCAGAGAAGGCCGGTTCATCGGGCACCGGCCGAAAAGGCCGGCTGTGGGACCCTGGGACGCCAGGACAATCACACAGCCGGCCTGAATAAGCATCCTCTTACCGTCGGCCGCGCCCTTGCCCGGATTATCCAATATGCAAACGGCTGCACACCCCCGTCACCGGGAAATCAACTCCTGGCCATCCGGTAAGGTCACAATTCTTTTTCATGGAAGCCGGAGCCGGTGTTATGCTGTGCATCATCGGTCTCCGCCCCAAGGGATTTAAAAACATAAAGGTTGTGCCGGCTACTCTGGGCCAACCTGAGAGTTGCGGCTGCTTCGCCTGCCCGATGGCATACCAGTCGCGACCTGGGCTGCCGGTTTTCCCGCAAGACGGCAGCCCTTTTTCTGCCAGCTTCTCATTCTTTCCCCGGATACCTTAGTCACATAGCCTTGTGAGCAAGCTCACGAATCTTATCAACTTGTTGGCGCTACACTGGACGGAAGCCACGCTATGCGGACTCGTTCGCTCCCATTTTCGCGCCACGGCTCAGGCGGCTTTCATCAGACGCTCTCTCGCGCATCTTCCGGACCTGTGCTGACGGTGCGTGATCTTGGCGTTGATGCAGGCGGACGAAACATCCTGCGCGGCGTAAGCTTCGATCTGGAGGAGCACTCCAGCCTTGCCATCATCGGCCCCAACGGTTCCGGGAAAACATTGTTGCTGAAAGCGCTTCTGGGTTTGCTCCCGTTCAGCGGGCACGCTGCCTGGCGGGCCGGCATGCGGCTCGGCTATGTGCCCCAGAAAATCTATGCTGATCCTCAACTGCCCCTCCGTGTCCGCGAGCTGCTGGTCGCCAAGGCCAAAGTACAACATCTCTCCCCGGAACTCATAGACAATGCAATTGCCTGGACGGCAATCCAGGACCTGATTGACCGCCGCCTGGGTTCTCTTTCCAGCGGCCAGTTGCAGCGGGTCTTGATTGCCTTTGCCCTGGCGGGCGCGCCCGATGCTTTGCTGGTGGACGAGCCTACTTCCAGCCTTGACGAACTTGCCGAAGAGCGGCTCTATGAGCTGCTCACCCGCACCCGTGATGAACGCGGTACAACTTTGCTTCTTGTCTCGCATGATCTCACGCTCGTGCGCGGCATTGCCACGCATGTGCTGTGCGTAAGCGGCGGAACCGCGGCATTCGGCGCGGCCGAAGAAATGCTTTCGCCCCAGGTGCTGGAACGCATGTATGGCCAGCCCCTGGAGTTTCACTCTCATCGCCTGGAGAAGCGGCCGTGAATGGCCCTCCGGGGTTGCCGTATGAAGTCGTGGCGGCGCTGCTGGTCGCCGTTGCCGCCGGACTGGTCGGCTCCTTTGCGCTGCTCAAACGCATGAGCCTGGCCAGTGACGTGGTATCGCACCTGGCTTTGCCCGGTATCGGCATCGCTCTGGTATTTCGCCTCGACCCTCTCCTCGGGGCCGCGTCCACTCTCCTGGTGGGCACATTGCTGGTCTGGGGCATTGAAAAAAAGACCGGGTTGGCCACCGAGGCAGCCATCGGCGTGGTATTTGCGGCTTCCCTTGCCCTGGGCGCGCTCATCACTCCGAAAGCAGATCTGGAAGAGGCCCTCTTCGGCCAGATTAAGCCGCTCAGCTTCCTGGACTTTGCGATTGCCACCTCTGCCTCCCTTGCCATCGTTGCCATCGTTTTTGCCCGCAAGCAGCAACTGATTTTGGCCCTGTTTTCCCGCGAGTTGGCCGCAGCTTCGAATGTAAAGCTCCAGCGTCTGGACCTGGAATTCCTCCTCCTCTTCAGCCTCACCATCCTGGTCT
>DATIWA010000474.1:0-8792 GCA_035465515.1 Candidatus Limnocylindrales bacterium
GCGTGGAGCTTGAAATTGCCGGTTACCATGAGGAGCAGGTCACGCTGGCCAACAGACGATACCTCGTCCCCGGACAAGCCATCCTTGCCACCACCGGGCTTGAGAATTTTGACCGGAGCTGGGACCCGGGCGGGCGGCCCCTCGGGCCATCGAATGCGGCCAAAGCCGGATTTGGGAAGGCCTCACAGCAAAAACGCGGCGAGCGCGAGGCCTGGTGTTTTGACCGGCGTTGGCAGCACGCCAAGACCCGCTATTGTGTCGATGCGCAGCAGCCGCTGCTCCTGGAACTCGGCACGGACAAAAAGAACCGCACTGAATTTCTGGACTATGCCCAGGCCGGGGCGCAGATGTTCCCGCGCAAGGTTGAAATTCGCAAACCGCTGATGGCCAGCATGGAAATCAGAGACATCTCCGTTTCCTACCAGGCTTTGGATGCCGGCCTGTTTGCGGCCCCGCCCCAGTCGGTTGAGCTCGGGGGATGCGAAAACATGCAGCCTCCCGTTCCGGTGTACACTCCGGAGCCGGACACCGGCGGCGTGCGGCAGTATCAGGGCACGATCGTGGTGCTTACGCTGATTGACGCCGATGGCAGGGTGGCATCGGCAAGGGTGCTGAATCCCACAGGCGATGGCCTGGACGCTCGCGCAGAGAACGTTGTTCGCACATGGAAGTTCAGACCCGCAATGTGCGCCGGCCATCCCGTTGCCACGCAGATGAGGGTGGAAGTGGCGTTCAAGCTGAACTGATCGCGCGCCAATCGCGGCCCGCGGTTCAGCACTTCACTCCGGCATTTTCCCCTTCCGTGCTGCGGTAGGCCCACGCCATTCGCGGCGTGTTATGGGCAATGCCGAACCGCCCGCGCTGGTCCAGGATGATCATCCCGCCGTGGCCGTCCAGCCGCCGCTTCAGGTAATACATGGCTTCCTGCGCCACGGCGTCCGGCGCACCGCCGGTCTGCACGCGGTCGGCGGCCCACTTGGCCAGCACCAGCTTCATGATGGGTTCGCCCCAGCCGGTGCAGGAAACAGCCGCGCTCTGGTTGTCGGCATAGCAGCCGCAGCCGATCAGCGACGAATCGCCCACCCGCCCCGGCGCTTTATTCAGCGTGCCGCCCGTGGACGTGCCGGCGGCGATGTTTCCCTCCGCATCCAGGGCCACGGCGCCCACCGTGTCATGGCCCTTGTCGCAGGCGCTACCGGCAAACGTTGTGTCCGGCTGGCCATTCGCGGCCTTGATCTGGGCCTCTTGCAGGCGTTTCACTTCGCGCTCAATCACCAGGTCTTCGTTGCGGCAGAGCTGCATGCCGTGCTCCTGGGCGAACCGCTCCGCGCCTTCCGCCACCATGTAAATGTGCGGGCTGTCATCCAGCACCAGCCGCGCCGCCTGAATCGGATTCCGGATCCGCTCCACGCACCCTACTCCTCCCGCGCGCAGCGTGGCCCCGTCCATCATGAGCGCATCTAGCTGGACCCGGCCGTCGCGCGTGAGAAAGCTGCCCCGGCCCGCGTCAAATGTCTCATCTTCTTCCATATAAAGGATGGCGGCCTGCACGGCGTCCAGCGCCCGGCCTCCGCGTTCCAGCACGCGCCAGCCCTCGGCCAGCGCTTTCTTCACGCCGTTTACGTGCGCGTCCACCACATCATCCGGCATGGCCCAGGCGCCGCCATGGACCACCAATACGGGAAGCTGTCTCACAGGTTTTTGGTCCTCTCGCAAAGGGAACATGTGAGTTTATCAAACAGCGGCAGGCAACTCGCGGGGAGCAAATCAGCCGGCGTTGTAACCACAAGCGCCGCCCCCGTAGTGCGATAATCTGCTCATGGAGCTGATGAAAGCTCCAACGCCCAATGAAGCGCTTCCTCCTGTTGACCCTCATGATCGCCGGCCTGTGCGGACACGCAACCCAGGCTGTCCCGCCTTCGGCCTGGCAGACCCTGGCGCCCGGGATGGAGCTTCGCGTGATCACCGCCAGGACGCCCAGTCCGGTGGGCGGTTCGCGGATTACCGTTTTGCGCATCGATCCCCGGCTCTGGGACCTGGTCTTCGCCGGAATCAGCCAGACCGGCGAAAGTGACGGCCTTACCGCGCGCGAATGGTGTGACCGCCGGCGCTTCACCGCGGCCATCAATGCCGGAATGTTCGACATGGACTACCGCACCCACACCGGCTACCTGCGTTCCCTCGATCACATCAACAGTCCCCGCATGCGGCCCTACCAGTCGGTGGCGGCCTTCGGGCCCCGCGCCGGCAAATCGCTCCCCCGTTTCCGCATCTTCGACCTCGACTCCGGCGGGGTCAGCCTGGGGTCCATCCAAAAAGACTACGAGTTGGTCGTGCAGAACCTGCGCCTGATCAAGCGCCCCGGCATCAATCAGTGGGGCCGCCAGGAAAAGAAGTGGAGCGAGGCCGCCCTGGGCGAAGACCGGGAAGGCCGGATTTTGTTCATCTATTCCCGCTCGCCTTTCTCCATGCATGACTTCAACGAAGAGCTGCTCGCCTCGGACATTGGTATCGTTGCCGCGCAGCATCTTGAAGGCGGCTCCCAGGCCCAGATGTACCTGCGCGCCGGCAGGACTGAAATGGAGTTGCTGGGCGACTATCAAAGCAGCTCTCATGCTGAGGGCGCCGGCTCCACTGCCTGGCCGGTGCCCAACGTCCTGGGAATCCGTCCAAGGCTGGAGCCGCATCCATAGCCGGCGGCTTCCGGGGATTGCCTGCCGCTCAGCGATTGCCTCACAGTCCCGCTATGCACCCGTTCTGCAAATCAGGAACTCTGGATTTTGGTTTCCTGCCTCGTTCTCCCGCCAGGAAAATTATTTCTAATTCTCCCTCCAACAGCCGCTCACGTTTCCACATCTCACCCCTCATAAGCTTTTCATGCGGGGATCAATCGATGCCTACTGAATCGACTCGAATCAAGCAAACGCTCTTTCTGAGTTGCTCCTTTCTGGCAATTCTGTCCCTCGGCGGCTGCCAGGGGGTCTCTGGATCAGGTTCCACACCCGCGCCCACACCTACACCAGGCACAGGTGGAGCGGCAGGCCTGAACTCAATCAACCACATCATCCTTTTCATGCAGGAAAACCGCTCGTTCGATCATTATTTCGGCCAGCTCAATGTTTACCGGGCGGCAAACGGCCTTCCTCAGGACGTGGACACCTGGGGTCCCAACAAGACTCCTGACGGTATCTCTACGGCAGGCTACAATCCCGCTACCGGACAACCGGGACCGCAGATCGCGGCTTTTCATATGAAGAGCGCTTGCTCAGAGAACCTGAGCTCGGCGTGGAATGAAAGCCACCGCGAATTCAATATCAACGATCGCTCCCTTCCCAACGGCGGCCCCGACGTTATGAACGGCTTCGCCTTCGTGGAAGGGCAGTTCGCCTTCCAGTCGAACCTGGCGGGCTTCGGCGCGTTCCAGGACGTTACCGGCAAGCGCGCCATGGGCTTTTACGATCAGACGGACCTGCCCTACTACTACTTCATGGCCTCCAACTTTGCCACTTCCGACCGCTGGTTTTCGCCCGTGCCCACGCGCACCCATCCCAACCGTTTCTACTGGATGGCGGCGACCTCGCAGGGCTGGATCGTGCCGCCGCCTCACCAGCTCTCCGCCAAAACCATCTTCCAGGAGATGGATGCCGCCGGAATTACATGGAAGATCTACAAAGGCGGGAAGAATACTTATTACTCGTACTTCAGTTATTCCAACACCCACAACGCCAATGTCGTCCCGCTGGCCCAGTACTTTACTGACGTGAAGAACGGCACTCTTCCCCAGGTCGCCTACATCGAAACCGGCGTGGAGCAGAACCTGGTGAGTCAGAGCGCTGTGGACGAGCATCCCAACAACAACGTCCAGCACGGGGAGTTCTTTGCCGCCGGGCTGATCAACGCCCTCATGAACAGCGTCTCCTGGAAAGATTCAGTGCTTATTGAAACCTACGATGAAGGCGGAGGGTTCTATGACCACGTGCCGCCCATGGCCGTAGTCAATCCTGACGGGATCAAGCCCCTGCTCCGTCCCAACGACTTTGTGGCGGACTTCACCAAGAGCGGCTTCCGTGTTCCCCTCATCGTGATCTCGCCCTTTGCCAAAAAGAATTTTGTCTCGCATACCCCCATGGACTTCACCGCCGTGCTCAAGCTGGTTGAAACCCGCTTCGGGCTTCCAGCCCTCACCCAGCGCGATGCTTCCATGCCGGACATGACAGAGTTCTTTGATTTCTCCACGCCGGGCGGGCCGTGGGCCACGCCGCCTGTTCCTCCCGCTGCTCCTGAAAACCTGCCTTGCACACAAGGAGTTCCTGCCGGCTAGGAGCGCACGGTCGCCATATCTTCCATGCCGCCGCTTAAGCGAAAGCCTGGCGGCGGCTTTCTTATACTCTCGCCCATCCGGTATCCTGCTGGAGACCTGTTAAAAAAACCTGTCATGCCCAGGCGCCTGTTCAAGACCTCCCTTTCCAGCTTGCGAATCCCACTGGTGCTTCTTGCTCAGTTGGCGGTTTTAGTTTCTCTGGGGCAGGGCGCGAAAAAGCCCGCCACCGGGCATTTGCGGCAGTACTACATAGCCGCGGAAGAGGGCATGTGGGACTTTGCTCCCAGCGGCCGCAACCTGATGGCAAATGGTCCTATTCCCCTGCCCTATATCAATACGCGTTACCGCAAGATCCGTTACATCGAGTACACCGATGCCACTTTCAAGGTAAAAAAACCGCAGCCGGAATGGCTGGGAATCCTGGGCCCGATTATTCGCGCGGAAGTCGGCGACACGGTGAAAGTGCATTTCCTGAACCGCACCTCCCTCCCTCTGTCCATTCATCCCCATGGACTCAGATACAGCAAGGAAAATGAAGGGGCATTCTATGCCGTCAATACTGGCCGTTCTGCGCCACCCGTAAATGGAGGACAGCAGTTCACGTACACGTGGTTTGCTGACGAAAGCAGCGGTCCTGGTCCCGGCCAGCCTAGTTCCATCATGTGGCCCTACCACAGCCACGTTGACGAGCCCCAGGAGGTCAATGCGGGCTTGATCGGGCCAATCATTGTCACCGCGCGCGGCAAGGCGCGCCCGGATGGCTCCCCGCGTGACGTTGATCAGGAATTTGTGACCCTGTTCATGGTCTTCGACCAGCAGGACGGGAAGGAGGCGGGAATGATGCACGCCATGAACGGATACATTTTCGGCAATCTCCAGGGACTGGTCGCGAACCTGGGCGACAGAGTGCGATGGCATGTGTTCGCCATGGGCAGCGAGCGCGACATCCACAGCGCCCACTGGCACGGCAAAGTCGTCCTGACGCGCGGCGAACACCTTGACGTTGTTCCCCTCATTCCCGCGCAAACGGCCACCGTGGACATGATCGCCGATAATCCCGGAAGCTGGATGTTTCACTGCCACGTTGCCGATCACATGGAAGGCGGAATGATGGCTGTGTTCTCGGTTGTGCCGCCGCCCCTGGCCTGCCCCGTCACTTTCGGCGCCGGGGATTTCTGGAAGGATCGCCACCGGGTGAGTTTTTCCGTCGCGAATCCCTCTGCAAAGGCGATCAAACACGTCAATTTCAGCTCCAGCATGTTCATCAAGCCCAATTATCGTGTCGCCAACTTCGATATCTGGCGCACCGATAAGCCGCAAGCCGCAGGCTCAACCACTACGTACGAATTTCCCATCGCCATGAACGACCCCGGCGCCATCCAGGGGTGGGCCATTTCGGTTCTCGCCGTCGAATATGAAGATGGTACGGTTTGGCATCCCAGGGAGCGGGAGCAGTGCGTTCACGTGTATTGGCGGGACGGGACCGCCACGCAACCAAAGGTCCTGCCACCGCTTCAGACCGCAGAAGAATCAGACTGAAGTCCGGATGCGAGGCGCGCCGCCGTACCGGGTTTGGCTCGGATCCGGTCTGGCCGGCAGCAAATGGCTTCGCCTGGCTGGCGCGCTTCCGCGCGCGATTTGACTAACGAGGCGCCCCCATCTGGCGTTGCAGATCTATCAGCGGTTGCTGGCTCACCTGAATGAAGCCGCGCCGCGGCCGGTCCAGGTCAATAATCACCATCATGACCACAACAATGGAGATGGCAAGGACGCAGGAGGAAAAGCCATGGCGGCGGCCGGCCATCCCAAAGCCGTATCCCGCCAGTGTCATTGCCAGCAACGCCACTCCGCCGTTCACGTAAATCACCGAGTTCGGCACATGGTTGAGAAAGGCCGTCCAGCGGGCGGCTTCCAGATCAATGCTCTGGTTCAGCGACTGCAACAGCAAGCCCGCCGGCACGGAGCGCGGGTCTTTCCGCGCAAAGGCAACGGCCCGCGACCATAACTCCTGCTGCAATTGCGCCGCCTGCCGCCTCACGCTGCCGAGCTTCGCCGGGTCGGTTCCGGCGCCCGCATAGCGGAGCCGGACCTCCACATACTGGCGCAGCAGCCCGGCCATCTCGGAAGACTCAGGCTCGGGCATCAACCTTGTGCGCAGCCACGTGGTTCCAAGCGCATTGGCTTCGTCCACGACCAGGCTCCGGCGCGCATCAAATCGCGTCACCGCCATGGCCATGGTAAAGCCCAGCAGCAGTCCCAGGACGCCCAGCAGAGCGCCTTCCACGGTGCCAATTCTTGATTTGATCTCGTGCGGTGTAGAGGCTGCCGCGCGGCGCCCCAGCCGAAAGCCAAGTTCGGCGGCCGCCAGCAGCAGAAGCAGGAACATCAGGATGATGAGCCAACCCGGAGTACCGTACAAAAGGTCCAAGCCCTTGCTCATACTTCAGTCCCCTCAGCGGGACTCCAATGAATTCTAGCAGCGTAGGACGCCCGCTGAATTGAGTTGAGATGTGAGAAGAAGGAGGCTAAACCGCTTAAAAGCCTCAGCTTCCAGCTCTGAGCGGAGTAGTGCAATGCCCCTCGGTAATTTGGCACCCGGTAAGACGCACCCTAGACTGCATATAACCCGCGCTCACTCATCTTAGGAGGAAAATCAGTGCCTCAATGGAACACCAACTCTGTACGTGTTCGAACGACGCCACTCTGCGTTCTTTTTCTCGCGCTCGTTCTGGCCGGGTGCGGCGGAAGCAGTAGCAACAATGCGCTCAATCCGCAGTTTCAGCCGCAGGTAGCCAACGCAACGGACAATTTCCAGTTTCAGACAACCGGCGTGACCAACGTTACACAAACGCTGAATTACACCTGGCAGGACAGCAATATCCGCGCCACCATCAACCAATCCACAAGCATTACGGCCGGCTCGGCTACCATCACCTTGCGCGATTCAGCCAATAACCTTGTTTATTCCGGCGACCTCAAGAACAACGGAACCTTCACCAGCATTGGCGGTGTCGCCGGCCCCTGGACCATCCAGGTAGTGCTTAGCGGCGTAAGCGGTACGCTCAACTTCCGTGTTCAGATGTCACCGTAGTCACGCTTCCACAACAGACCAAAGGAACGCCAGGGGCCGCCACAGGAAAATGGGCGGCCCGCTTCATTTCGTATTGGCGGCCTTCCTCCCTTCCTTCCATGTTTTCAAAAGCGCACAACCGTGCGGACGGCTGTACACTGTTGGGCGTGAAATGAATGGGTATTCATCCCGCGAAGCCCAAGGAGCTTTATGGACCTGAATCTCAGCCCTTCCGAACTTCAATTTCGCGATGAATTGCGTTCCTGGCTTGCTGCCAACGTGCCCAGCGACTGGGACGGCAAGCGCGACCAGTCCATGGAGCAGCGCTTTGATTTCCTCAAACGCTGGCAGCGCACCATGTATGAGGCCGGTTGGGCGGGCATTTCCTGGCCGCGCGAGTACGGCGGGCGCGGCGCCAGCCTCATGGAACAGGTCATCTTCTGGCAGGAGATGGCGCAGGCCGGCGCGCCGCCGCTGGCCAATGTTCTCGGCCTCGGCATCATTGGTCCCACCATCATCGCCTTCGGTACTGAGGCGCAGAAGAAGCGCTATCTCGCCAAAATCCTCAGCGCGGAAGAGATCTGGTGCCAGGGATTCTCCGAGCCCGACGCAGGCTCTGACCTGGCCAATGTCCGCTGTGAAGCCCGGCTTGAGGGCGACCACTACTTTGTGAACGGGCAGAAAGTCTGGAACAGCTACGGCTGGGCCGCCGACTGGTGCGAGCTCGTTGTGCGCACTGATCCTTCCGTTCCTCAGCACAAAGGCATGACCGTGCTGCTGGTGGACATGAAATCGCCGGGGATTGACGTGCGCCCGCTCCGCCAGATGACCGGCGAAACCGAATTCAACGAAATCTTTTTTCATGATGTCCGCGTGCCGGCGGAAAACGTCGTCGGCAAAGTCAATGACGGCTGGAAAGTGGCCATGGGCACGCTCATGCATGAGCGCGGCACCTTCGGCGCCGGATTGCAGGTCATGTATCGCCGCAACATGGAACGCCTCATGGATCTGGCGCGCGCCACGGAACGCAACGGCCGCAAAGCCGCCGACGATCCCGTGGTCCGCCAGAAGCTGGCCCAGTGTTACGCCGAAATCGAGATCATGCGCTGGAACCAGATGCGCGCCTTCAGCCGCATCTCCGCCACCGGCGTTCCCGGCCCGGAAGGCTCAATCCAGAAGATCTTCTGGAGCGAGCTCAACCAACGCTTCCAGCAGATTGCGCAGGAGGTCCTGGGCCCCTTCGGCCAGCTTGAAGGCGGCGACCCCATGGCCATTGATAACGGCTCATGGGCCTATGGCTATTTGCGGGCAAGAGGCAACACCATTGAGGCAGGCACCTCGGAGATCCAGCGCAACATCATTGGACATTTTGTGCTGGGCTTGCCAAAGAGCTACTAGCAG
>DATIWA010000475.1:0-2485 GCA_035465515.1 Candidatus Limnocylindrales bacterium
TGATTGACCAGTATCCGCAGCCTCTGTGTGAGATCCACCCCATCCTCGCCGGCAAGCTGGGTATCGCCGAGGGCGACTTCGTGAAGGTTGAGAGCCGCCGCGGCTCGGTGACAGTCCGCGCGAGCGTGGCCAAAACGATACGTCCGGACACCGTGTTTGTTCCTTATCACTGGCCGCTGGACCGCGCCGCCAACAATATGACCGTGCGCGCGATTGATCCGGTCTCCAACATTCCGGAATTCAAGATCTGCGCAGTGCGGGTCAGCAAAGTTCCAGCCCCGCATGACGCCATCGCGGAACTCCAGATGCAAGCCGGAGGGGTAAGATGAACGGCGCCGCTCCCATGGAGTTCTTCATCGATCATTCGCGCTGCATCGGCTGCCGGGCCTGCATGCAGGCCTGCGAGGAATGCGACACGCACCGCGGCGTCTCGCTCATTCATGTGGAGACCATCCTCCGCGCCGACAGCGTGCAGACCGCGCCGCAGGTGTGCATGCATTGCGAAGATCCCATTTGCGCCCAGGTCTGCCCCGCGGACGCCATCAAGAAGACACCTGACGGAGTGGTGCAAAGCTCCCTCAAGCCGCGCTGCATCGGCTGCTCCAACTGCGTGCTGGCCTGTCCCTTCGGCGTGCCCAAGTATCGGGCCGAGATCAACCAGATGATGAAGTGCGACATGTGTTACGACCGCACCAGCGTCGGCAAGCGGCCCATGTGCGCGACTGTATGTCCCTCCGGCGCGCTCACCTTTACCACGCGGGAAAACATTGAACGCACTCGCCAGGGCATCCCCATTCGCGAATGGCGGTTCGGCGCGGAAGTGGTGCGCACCAAAGTCAACGTGCTGGTCCCGCGCCACGTTCAGCATGTGGATGTAACGGTCAAACAGATTGAAACTACCGGCACCGATGAAGACGACGTGGCCAGCCTGCTTGCAGGAGATTGAGCATGCCCGAAGAAAATAAAGACCAGTGTCTGGAATGCAGGAACAAGGGAAAGCGGCAATGGCGCGAGGACTTTCCCGTGGACTGGGAGAGTGACTCCTATATTACCCGCCGCGAGATGGTGAAGTTTCTCGCCCTGGGGTCGCTCACCATTGCCGGCGCGAATTTTGTGATTGCTGGCATCCCTCATTTCGTGAAAGCCTCCGCCCTGCCGCGCACGAAGATCGCTCTTGCATCATCTCTCCCCGCCGGCGGTTCCCTGCTGTTTTCCTATCCCACGGAGGACGATCCCTGTATCCTTGTTCGCCAGCCGAGCGGGCACCTTGTCGCCTATTCCCAGGTGTGCACGCATCTTTCATGCGCTGTCATCCATGATGCGAAGGCAAACGCGCTGTTCTGTCCCTGCCATCTGGGCTATTTCACCCTGGCGGAAGGACGCCCTTACGCCGGCCCGCCGACGCGCCCCCTGCCGCGCATCAAGTTGGAACAGCAGGGCGACGACATTTTTGCCACTGGAGTGGAAGTCTCATGAGCACCCGCCAGTCCCAGGGAACCACAGTCTTTACAGCTATCCTGGCGCTCATCGGCGTCGGTGTCGTGGTCCAGCTCTGGCTGCTCGCCGCCACGGTTGATGCTGTCCTGCGGCATGAGCACGGGACGCCTCTTCACGCGGCCATCGGGTCCGGGGTCCTGTTTATCATCAACGGACTCCTGGTGTTGTACGTATTTAATTTTGACCGCAATATCAGGCGGCGTTAGCGGGCTTCATCAGATGCGCCGGCGGTTTCCTGAAAGTCAGTACAAGGTTCGCGGCAAACAGCGTGACGGCAAGCAATTCACACAGCGCCGACCACGGCATGGAACGTCCTGCCGGCGGCCAGTAGCCTTCGTAGGCAAGGATCTCGCTGCTGACCCTCAGGGCGCAGCCCACATTCAATAAGACCAGGTTCAACAGCATCAGGCGGGGACTGTACAGAACTTTCATCCCGGCAAAGGCAGGCAGGACCCGCTGCCCGATGGAGAAGACCATCGTGGAAACGAAGCCCACGGTCAATGCATGACGCGAAGCGCCTGTCCAGCCGTTCGCCGAATCAAGGTATGCGGCGCATGTCCCCAGCCCTGTAGCGATGAGTAGCCAGATATATGCAGTCCGGACGAAAATCGGAAAGGAAGAATGCACTCCAGTTGTTTTGGCGGGCCGCTCCGCCCTCCGCAACAAGTGAAGGGCCGAAATGGCCGCCAGCGCCGCCAGTGCAAACAGCCACGGGGCCGCATGAGAGAAACCCGCCGCTTGCAGCAGCACGCCTACCGCAGCCAGCACAAGTGCAGTGCGGAGCAGCATGCCGTTCACAGGCTTAAGTCCCAGGAACACCGGAAGCCATCGCGCACTGAAACCCCAGATGGTGGGCGCGATGAATAAAAATGCCAGCAAGGCAAGGAACCGCGATTCAAAACCCGCCGGAAATGCCGGGCCTTTACCCCTCACGCTTCCATAGAGTGCCGCCATGAGGTTCGTTAACAGCCCGACGCCGAAACCGGCC
>DATIWA010000476.1:0-8960 GCA_035465515.1 Candidatus Limnocylindrales bacterium
CTTCTCCAGGCGGCTGGAGATCTGCGACCAATGGCTGGGAATCCTATCGTGGTAAAGGTCTTTAATATCTTCACGCGTCTGCCCCAGCTTCTGGTCCATCCCGCGGATGGGAGCAACTTCACGGCTCAGCGTGTGCAGCTGCTGTTGCAGGGACTCTTCCTGGATCCTGCGCGCTGAAACACTCCTGCCCGGCCACAATAGATACGCCACCAGCGCCACGTCAATCACCAGCAGCACGCCAAGCATAATGAAAAACCGCCGCTTCATCTGCTGAAAGTTGCGCATTACATGCCCTCCCTTCGCGGAACCTTGCCGGGAGTGGCCGGAGGCGGATTGTAGTAGGTCTCAATATCGAACTTGTACACCGGAATGGCGCCGGGCTGCGCGCTGCTCTGGGGGCTTTCCGCCAGCAGTTGCGGCTGCCGGAAGCGCTCTGAGGATTCCATCTTGCGCACCAGCTCCAGCGCGTTGTCCTTCTTTTCACCCGCGATGATCAGCTTGAGCTTCAGCCGGTTGTCCTTGGTCAACTCCGGCGAAACGGAAACCACGTAAGCCCGTCCCGGCATCATTCTCTGCAGTTCATTGAAGAGCTGCGTCCAGGAGAAGGCCCGCCGGCTGATCTGCGCGTTCCAGAAGTTTTTCTGTTCGGTCACGTCGCGGTTTTCCGGGGCATTTTCAATGGCTTCCGCGGTGGCCCGCTCTTTTTGCAGGGTTGCAATCTTCTGTCTCAGATCGCTGATCCGTTGACCTGACGCCGCCGAACTGGCGTGGTCCGCCCATGTAAGCAGGGCCAGACCGAGCGTCACGATCAAGGTGACGGCCAGCGTGATGCCGGAACGGACCTGGAACAGCCGTACGTCCTCATACTTCTGGGAGGCGAGATTGATATTGAGACGCATTATCCGATCAGCGCTCCTACGATTCCTGCCATCATGGACGGGGGAATTGGTTCACCGCTGAGATTCTGCTCAGAGGAGATTTCCGGAGTCAGCTCCTGGACTGCGGCGCCGGTCTGTTCATGGAGCAGTGATCCCACCTGCTCCACGGCCGTCATGCCTCCGATGTAAATCTGCTCCACGTGCGCAGCGAAACTGTCTTCAAAAAACACAATCGAAGGCAGCACGCCCTCCGCAAGCTCCGCGGCGCTCACGTTGGCGCCCTGCGGATTGTCCAGGGTCCGCACCAGCCTGAGTTCTTTGTGCTCGGCGGCGGCAATAATGATATTGGTGGGGTCCACCTTCAGCAACAGGGTGGGGCGCTCGCCTTCAAGCGTGCCCAGGGCGGCCAGTGATGAAGGCACCACGACGCCCGGGGAATAGCCAAGGTCGCGAAACGCCGCTTCATATTCCTGAATGATGGATTGCGGAGAAACCGCGGCGACCACGCTTACCACGCCATTCCCGCGCCTGATCTCATAGGAGACAACCGCCTGGTCAACGTCAAACGGCAGCGATTTTTTAAGACGGAACCGGACCACCGGATCGATTTCCTGCGGTTTGGACGGCAAGGTCTCAAAATCCAGCAGCAGGACCCGAATCGCCGCATCGGGAACGATCACAATCACGTCCCGGGACTTGCCGCTGATCGCGCTGAGGGCGCCGCTGATCGCGGCCCGCAGGGCCTCTGGATCAAGCACATTGGGCCCGTTCAATCCAGGGGCAACCGCGCCCGGAGGAAGCTGCCGTGACGTGAATATTTCCAGCCGCGGCAATTTGTCGGAAGCCCTGGCTGCGATCACACGGTCCATTGTGATTTCGCAGGCCAGACGGGGACGCATCGTATTGGGTTTTAAACCTGCCATTCTCTACCGGGTGGTCTCGATGAACGTGACCTTGTTGATTTCCTTCATCGTGGTAAGTCCGGCCCTGACTCTGGCCAGGGCTGATTCGCGCAGAAACTTCATTCCTTCCTCATGCGCTGCCTTGCGGATTTCCGAGGAAGGACGCTTCTCCAGAATCAGCTCGCGCACGCGGTCGGACAGATCGAGCAGTTCGTGGATGGCGGTGCGGCCGTGATAGCCGGTGCCCGCGCACTCAATGCAGCCCGGTCCCTCGTAGAATTTCACGGTTTGCCATTCCTGCGGATTCAGGCCGTTGTCTTCCAGTTCCGCGTCCGAGTAACTCACCTGGGTCTTGCAGTGCTGGCAGATGGTCCTCACCAGCCGCTGCGCCAGAACGCAGTTCAATGCGGAAACAAAGTTGTACGGCTCCACGCCCATGTTCAGGAAGCGGCCCAGCACATCCACCACGTTGTTGGCGTGCACCGTGGTGAACACCAGGTGGCCGGTCAGCGCCGAGTTGATGGCGATCTGCGCGGTTTCCTGGTCGCGGATTTCGCCCACCATGATCTTGTCAGGATCGTGGCGCAGAATCGAGCGCAGGCCGCGCGCAAAGGTCAGGCCTTTTTTCTCGTTGACCGGAATCTGGGTGATGCCGTGGATCTGGTATTCGACCGGGTCTTCAATGGTGATGATCTTGTCTTCCTCGGTCTTGATTTCATTCAGCGCCGCGTAGAGCGTCGTGGTCTTGCCGCTGCCCGTGGGGCCGGTGACCAGCACCATGCCGTAGGGCTCCGCAATGTAGCGGCGGAACTTCCGCAGGTCGTCTTCGTCAAAACCCACCACATCCAGCACCAGATTGCGGAACTTCTCGCTCATGGACTCTTTGTCCAGAACGCGAAGCACGGCGTTTTCGCCGTGAATGGTCGGCATGATGGAGACACGGAAGTCAATGAGGCGGTTGTTGTACTTCACGCGGAAGCGGCCGTCCTGGGGAACGCGGCGCTCCGCGATGTCCAGTTCGCTCATGACCTTGACGCGCGTGATGATGGTGGAGTGGTGCTCCTTGGCCATGGGCTGCATGGCCTGCTGCAGCACGCCGTCAATGCGATACTTCACCACCACCGAGTCGCTCTCGGTCTCGATGTGAATATCGCTCGCGCGTTTCTGCAGCGCCGTGAAGATCGTGGTGTCCACCAGCCGTATGATGGGGCTCACATCGGCTTCCGCCGTGATGCGGTCAATGGTGATGTTTTCGTCGCCGGCCGATTCCTCGTCCCGCACCACGTCCAGCACAAAGCCTTCACTGGCTTCTTCCAGGACGCGCTGCGACTGCTCCGTTTTCTTCAGAATGTCGTTGATCTGCGAAAGCGTGGCGACCTTGGTCTTGATGCGGCGGTTCAGCAGCAGGCTGATTTCGTCAATCATCATCAGCTTGCTGGGGTCCGCAATCGCAATCCAGAGCGCGCCGTCGTTTTCTTCCAGCGGAACAAAGCTGTACCGGAACATCAGGTCCACGGGCACGGTCTTGAACAATTCCGCGTCCAGGTGGTAATCGCGCAGATCAACGAATTCACAGCGGTAGCGCGCCGCCATTTCGCGGGCGCGCTGCTCCACGTTGGCCGGCTGGCCATTGGCTTGCACGCCGTTTTCCAATGCAGTACTCGTAATTCTTGTTTCCATAACTACCTATTGTTGAACCTGTGCCCCCAGTGAAAAGATGGGCAGATAAAGCGAAATCAGCACGAAAGCGACCGTGATGCCCATGAAAATCAGAATGAAGGGCTCAATCAGTTGCAGCGCCGCGGCCAGCGAGTTCTGTACGTCTTCTTCAAAAAACTCGGCCACCGAATTCAGCATGGCCGGCAGAGCGCCCGTGGATTCCCCGACCTCAATCATCTCGATCGCCAGTTCGGGGAAGAATTTTGTTTCTTCAAGGCTGTAGGAAAGCGCCCGTCCTTCGCGCACCCGTTTCGCGGCGTGGCCGACGTTTTCGGCAATCTTGAAGCTGTTGATGGACTGGCTGGCCGTTTCCAGCGATGGCACCAGCGGCAGTCCGCCTGAGAGCAGGGTGGACAACGTGCGGCTGAACATGGCCACCTGGTATTTCATCCAGATATTGCCCACCACCGGCAGCCGGTAGCGCAACGCATCCAGCATCCGTGACCCTCTCTGCGACCGCACTACAAACATGCCTCCCGTTACCAGGATCGCGAGACCCAGGAAAATCAGGTAGTAGTAGTGCTGAATCGCTCCGCCGATCCCCAGCATGAACATGGTGATGGCGGGAAGCTTGGCATTCAGAGAGGTGTAAAGGTCGGCAAACTGCGGGACCACGTAGGTCATCAGAAACGTGAGCATCACGGCAAGGGCCGTGATCAGCAGTCCCGGATACCAGAGCGAAGCCAGCAGTTTCTTTCTGAACGAGAGCGCCAGCCGCTGAAAAGAAATGTACCGGCCCATGACTTCTTCCAGGTTGCCGCTGCGCTCTCCGGCGAGCAGGGTCGTGGTGTAAATCTTTGACATGTTTCCCTGCGCCGCAAAAGCGTCGGAAAGCAGCTCACCGCTCTTGACCCGCTGCTGCACGTTCTCCAGCATGGATTTGAAATAGGGATTGCGCTGTCGCTTGGCCAGCAGTTCCAGCGACTTCAGGATCGGCAGCCCGGCCTTGATGAGCGTCAGGAACTGCTGGTTGAAGATGATGAACTCGTCGTTCCTGACCTTCTTGCGGCCCTTTCCCAGCGCTCCCGGGAAGAGGCCCTGGCGCCCCTTGATGGAGTACACCAGAAAGCCCTGCTGGGCGAAGCGGTCGCGAATCTCCTGCTCGGAAATACCGCTCTCCACCTGTTCGAGCACATGACCGCGCTCGTCCGCCATTTTGATCAGGAATTCAGCCATGGATTTTGGAACTGCGGGGGAAGCCCTGCTCCTTATCTAAGTCTAGCATTTTACGGGCCTTGTACCCGCACTTTCATAGAATGGGGGAAGCACAATATTATTGCGCAGATTGCCCATTAATTTCCTTAATTCCGCGCCTATCAAAGGTAACCGGAGGGTGATTACTGAGCTACCTGGTTTTCCTGGATGGTCTCCACTCCCGGCGGAGGGGTGAAACGGAAAAGGCTGTCCTGCACCGGTATGTTCTCCTCCACCTGGGAGAAGCGGAAATCAGTGCTGGTCCCGTCCACCTCATGGATTACCAGCCTCACAATGCGGCTGGCGGGGGAAATCTCCAGAACCACTTCCGAAATGCGGTCCTGCATCCCCTTGGGAATGCCGCGCAGAACCGTGTCACCCGCCTGTAGCGGCGCAACGTCCGGGGCCAGCGAGAGACCCTCCAACTCCTTCTCCAGCTTGGTTTTTCCAAGCAGATAGCGCAGGGGGGAGCGTATGTCGTCCAGCTTCTTTACGGAGGTCTTTCTGGCCTGCCTCTCACCCGGAACATAGAAATACGCCGTTTGGGAATTGCTCACAAAGAGCTTTTCCCGCGGCTCGCGGTACTCCCAGCGCATTTTGCCCGGCTTTTTCAGCCACAGCGTTCCGCCTTCCGTTCGGGAAATCCCGGAACTCTGATAGATTTCAGTGAACGCAGCTTTGAACGTCTTAAGGTCGTTGTAGTGCTTGTCCACCCCGTGGGCGACCTGTTTTACGTTAATCGCCTGCGCGGAAGCCGAGCCCTGGCCGAGGGCCACGGCGAAGCAAACCAGGATCAGCGGATAAAAACGCATTCGTTGCTCAACTTTCGGCATCAATTCTTTGATTCCGGGCCGCCATTGCCGGGTTATTTATTTTCTCTAAGCGGCCCTTCACCCAGGAACGGAAACTCCTTTGGATTTTGCACCTGCACGCGTCCGCTGTCCGTGAGGACGTAGGGGGCCCCGGATGGATCAATTGGGATTCCGCGCAGCAGGCCGGCACGGACCATATCTGTCCAGCTTCCGGGCAGAGAACCGGTCCGGTCGCGATATGCCTTTACCCGGCGTTCCAGTTCGGCGACTGTGGCGTCAGCTTCCAGTGACTTCAAATGCATCAGGGCGGTTTGCCGGACATCTTTGTCGGACGTGGTTTCGTACACTCCGTTCCACAGGGCGATGGCCGTCTGGATATCCTCCGCATTCTCCGCCATTTTCGCGGCCATCACTTTCATCCACGGCAAAGCCCCGGGGACTTCGGATCCCTTTTCAAATGCGATCTGCGCCGCCCGATAGTCGTGCCGGTCCTGGTAATGGATAAAGCCGAGCGTGAAGTAAAGCCGCCAGTAGGCAGGGTTTTCGCGAATGCCTTTCTCCACCAGGGCAACAGCTTTGTCGGGCTCGCCGGCCCCTTCCGGCGGCCTCGCGGAGAGAAAGATGGAACCGTATTCGTAGGCCACGATGAGCTGAGGATCAAGGTCCGTGGTGATGTCGAGCAGCGGATAGAGCAGGTCGTAGCGCATCGAGTGCCGAATGTGACGCGCCCCGAAGTACTGCACCGCCCGCGTCCAGTAGATGTCCGCGAGCAGGCCGGAGTAGCCCAGGCTCATTCGCTTGACCGCCTTGCCCGAAGGCAGGTACAGGACGTCCTCCAGCGTAGCCTGATTGCCGCGCAGGGAATCTGCTTTGCGCAACGCCAGCACTGACCCGGCAAAGCAAACGATCAGCAGCAGGCCGGCCACCACCGTGTTTCTCCGTGTTGCCGTCATTTGAGATTGCGCCGGTCGAAGATGAGGACCGCTCCGGCGGTTACCGCCGCCGCGTAAAGCAGCGCGTAAGCCGTGTTGAAAAGGACCACGCTGCCGCCCACCGGCTGCTTGTGCGCCACCTGGGAGATCACATTTAACGACGCGAAATTCGGCACCACCCAGGCGGCCACGGAAGCGCCCCATTTGCCGATGCCGTGCGCCATCGCGGCGAAGTTTCGCAGATCCTCGGAAAACGTGCCGATCACGAACAGGGCAAAGGAAAACAGCGCCGAAAAGATCGGCGAGGAAAAAGACGAGAACAGCAGTGTGACCGCGGTAACGATCAGAAATTCAAGAACAATGAAATAAATCGCCACCAGCAGGCCGGCGTCGGAACGCGTCAGCGGCCGCGTGTAGAGGAACAAAGCCGCAAAAAAGCCGACCGTCATGAACGCTGTGTTGGTCACCAGCGTAAGCACCAGCCCGAAATACTTGCCCAGAATGAATTCCCATCGCCGCACCGGCCGCGACAGGATGGTGTACAGCGTTTTCTTCTCGATTTCCTTCGAAACCAGCCCGGTCCCGATAAAGATGGCGATGACCACGCCAAAAAGGGAAATGGCGCTCAGCCCCAGGTTGACCAGCATCAGGCGTTCGATGTCAATCGAGATCTGGCTGAACAGCGGAGCGCTGGCCAGCAGGATCAGCACAAAGACGATCAGGTTGTACAACACACGGTCCCGCACGGCTTCCCGGAAGGTGTTCAGGGTGATTGCGGTCAAGCGGGAGATCATGACTTGATTGCCTCCGCACGGGATGTTTTTGCCAGAAAATATTCCTCCAGCGTTCCGTGCAGCGGCGTAACTGAGATCAGCGTCGCGCCCTGCTGCCTCAGCCTTTCCAGCACCAGGTCCAGTTGGTCTCTCCCCACCCTTGCCCTCACCAGGTCTCCGGTCACGTGCGGTTCCGTCAGGTCCTTTTCCACTGCAGGCAGAGCATCTGCGCCCTGCCAGATAATCTCCGATTTTGTTCCCGCGCTGCTCCGCAGTTCGTTGACCACGCCGATTCCCCGCAGTTCGCCCTGGTGAATCACGGCCACGCGATCGCAAAGCGCCTCCGCATCGGAAAGTATGTGGGTTGAGAAAAAGATGGTCTTCCCGGCGTCTTTCAGCTTCTGGATGAGTTCGCGCACGTCATGCCGGCCCAAAGGATCAAGGCCGGACATAGGTTCATCCAGGAAGACCACTTCAGGATCGTGCACAATCGCCTGCGCAATGCCCACCCGTTGCAGCATTCCCTTGGAAAACTTGCGCAATTGCTTGTTGCCGACGTCACCCAGGCCTACCGCCTCCAGCAGGCCGGGAATTCGCCGCTTCCGTTCGTCCGCAGGCATGCCCGACAGCCGGGCGTAGTAGTCGAGCAACTCAGGCGCGCTGAGATAGTCGTAGAAATAAGGCTGCTCAGGGAGGAACCCGATCCTTTTCTTGACCTCCGGGTCCTGGTAGTGCCGGCCCAGAATGGTGGCCGTGCCCGAAGCAGGGAAGATGATGCTCATCAACAGCTTAAGCGTTGTGGTCTTGCCTGCTCCGTTCGGGCCCAGGAACCCGAAAGTCTCGCCCGTCTCGACCGCCAGATGAAGGGGCTTGAGCGCCGGAACAAGCGTCTTTTTCCAGAAACCTGTAGCGTAGTCCTTGGACAGGCCCTCAATTGTGATTGCGTGCATATCGCGGGTTGGTATCGTTCACGGATTCTAGATCAGCCTCCCGACGGTTTGCAACGACCGGGCGATCAAGCGGGCGGCTCAGTTGGGCAGCGGCGCAAACGTGGTATTGCACGCGTCGTGCAAGACCACCGGCACCTGTGCGATGGAAGGCTGCTGCTGGCGGACCACGCCGTCCTCGGTGGAGCAGAAGTTCTTTGAGCCGCTCCTCCCGAACGCGACGGGCGTAGCCGTGGATGCGTAGTCGAAAAACGGTTCCGCGCCTGCCGTGGAACTCATGGAATACTCATATCCGCCTTTAACACAAGGCTCCGTCACGCACCCGGTGAGTTCGTCCACAAGGCAGGCGTGGGTCTTGTCGCAGGGCGTCGCCGTGCTCAACTTCAAAAGGGTATTGGCGAAACCCACTGTCCCGCCATAGGTGTTCCAGTAGATCGCCTCGCTGTTGTTGAGGTTCCGGATCATGGCTGCGGCCGCGGACTCGTTTGCCGCCATTCTCGATCTCAGCAGATTAGGGATCGCGATGGACGCGATAATCAGGATGATCGCCACCACGATCAGCAGCTCAATTAACGAAAAGCCCTTTTGTCGCCTCATATGTTTTTCCAAGACAAGCCCCCGGAACCATTTTTTTTGAATTGCCTGGAAGTACCTGAATAAACAAGCTTCAAAAGCTTTAGAGAACTTACTAGAGCACTTATATGACCATTGCCATATCGAGCGAATATTATAGTAAGTCGTTAATTATCAATAGCTTAATCTCTTGATCGCGGATAAGACCATATTCGAGCCCGAAAAAGTGG
>DATIWA010000477.1:0-10163 GCA_035465515.1 Candidatus Limnocylindrales bacterium
GTCTGTTTCCCGGCCTGGCTGATGATTTTTTCCAATTCCGCGACGTTCTTTTTTACCGCCTCCGCCAGGTTGCCTTCAGGATCAAGGCGCAGGTATTCGCGGAATTCATGGAGCGCGGATTCCGCGTCCTCCTGCTGAAGGTAAATGTCCCCCATGAGTGCGTGCGGGCCGGCCTAGTCAGGATTGAGTTCGATGGCCCGGAGTACATGGGGCGTGGCGGTGTCCCACTTGCCGGAAGCAGCCAGGCTGCGCGCCAGTTCATAGTGGGCTTCGGCCGATTCAGGCTTGAGGTCCAGGCTCTGCTCCAGCGCCTTCTCCGCCGCGGCGTAGTCATGCTGTTCATTCAGGGCTGATCCAATGCCGAGATATCCTTGCGCATTCCCCGGCTCAACCTTGGTGACTTCCTCGAAGGCCCATTGCGCTTCGCTCCAGTTCTGCAACTGCATGTAGGCCAATCCCAGCAACAGGTAGCCCTGACCGGACCAGGGGTCCAGCTTGACGGCGCGTTTGAACTGCTCCACGCTGGCTTTGGCGTCGTGTTTCCTGAAAAGAAGGTCCTGGCCCTTGCTCATCGCTTCATCAACCGCGGGAGATCGGGGGTGACGGCGGACGTCAGGGGCAGGGCTCGGCGATGGAGCAGCGGCGGCCGGCGGCCCGCTCTTCCGGCTTGAGCTGTCCTGCGAGACGCCCTTGGACGGGATGAGACAGAGAATAGAAGAGAAGCAAAAGAACAGTATGAGACGCATTTGAATCAAATTGTATCCTTACACCACGGCCCCGGAGATCATTGCTCCTTGGCCAGTTCCCGGCCCTTGCTTTCCAGTTGGTTGGCTCTCTCCATGTTGCCTTCTCCACGGTAATAGCCAGCCAGGGCCAGGTAGAGCGGACCGCTGGCGTTGCGTAGATGGATGGCGTTCTCCAGAAGGGAGATGGCGTGGGTTACGCTCCCTGTCCTGGCCATGCTCTCCGCTCCCTGCAGGATGGCTTGCTCGTCGGTCTGCTGCGTGATCGGCGTACGGCTGAAGAGTTCGGCAACGCTGGCGTAGTCCTTTTTCGCGAAATACAGCTCCGCGAGTCGTGAGCGGGCGATCTCATTTCCGGGATCGCGATTGAGGGCTTTCCTGAACCAGGCGAGCGCGCCGTCCTTGTCGTCTTGCGCGAGATAGCACAGCGCCCGGTCGAATTCCGGCACGCCCTTGCTGACCTCTTCCGCCAGGTCGGGATCATAAACGTCGTACACCGGCGCAGAGCCTGAGGACCCGTACACGCGGAAATTCAGCGACGAGTAAACCTTCTGCGGGCTGTCCGGATCGGAAACGGAAATCATCAGCCGGTAATTCCCGGCGCCTGCTTCCATGGGTAATGCGATACGCTTGCCGCTGAGCAGGGAGCCAAAATCGTCAAACTGCTGTTCCGCGACTTGCTCGTGAATGCTCTTGGCATCGCCGCTGGCGCCGACCCGGCCGTATGCGTAATCCACCGTCAGGTTCTTTCCGGCGCGCGATTTCGGGTCAGCCGGCGGCGCCCAAATCTGATAGAAGACATTGACGTTCTGGCCGGGGCTGAAGATCAGGCCGTCGCCCGTCAATGGCGTAAACTTCACGCCGCCCACGGTAAAGGGAAGAAAGCTCTTGGCCTCTCCCACGGACTCGGCATTGGAGAACGCGACCACGTCGGACAGGCGCACGCCCTTCTGAAGGGGAGGCGAGATGAGCACGTCGCGGTCTGCTTTGTAGGCCGTTTTCGTGACTTTGTTCGTCAGGATAAACTCGATCCGGTATTTACCCGGCGAGAGCGCCAGCCATCCTTCATAGCCGAAAACGCTCTTCCTGACGCGCTCCATCTCCACGGCATCAAGATACCTGGAAATGTCCTTCTCCTGCTTGAAGATCAGCTTGTTGCTGGGGCCGAACACGCGGGCCACAAAGTTGACGCTGAGGAATGTTCTGTTATCCGCCTGCTCCACGGAAAAATCAGAGGGGCGGCGCAGGCGAACCAGATAATGCAGGTTGGTGTCTCCGGCGGTGTTGCGCAGCGGAGTCGTGACAACGTCAAGGAACTCGTCATTGAGCAGAATGCGGTGGGTCACCTGCTCGGCAATTCTTTTCTGCTCCAGTTCGTCCTTCGTGAATGGGTTGTTGGCGAGGTTCTTCAGCACTCCCAGCATGACGTCGGATTCGAGGCTCGCCGTGGCATTCTGCATGTCAACGGGCGCATCCGGCAGAAGAGAAAGCGTTGTTCGCGCGACCTCCCGCCCCAGAGACCGGTCGATCGCGTCGAAGGAATGCTTATTGTCGTTCACCGTGAGGACGGACGTTGCCAGCTTGCTGGGCCCATCCATGTACGGGCTGTAAAACCGCATGGTTCCGGTGTTGTCACGGTCAAAAAACAGCACGTAAAAATAGGGAGGCAGCGCGGGATTGGTGTTCTGATAAAACCAGATCTCCATGTTCCGCACGTCGGAGCGCCCGTAATACTTTGCCCGCTGCTTGGGCTCGCCCAGCGTGATATAGGTCTGACCCATGGCGGAATGGACGCCGTCCAGGTACTGCTTGGCATACGCAATCCGCTTGTAGATTTCCTCTTTATAGGTGTTTTCCGGAGCTCCCGGAACCGGGTTTCGCAGCTCCCAGAAATGGTCAATGAACTTGTCACGGGCTTCATCGGTCGGCAGGAGCAGAAAAGCGTGACGCTCCTCATTGGTGATGATGTAGTTGACCTCGTCATTGAGCCAGGTGCGATAACGGGACGGCAGATCTTTGGCCGAACCCTTTGCCAGAAGCGTGGTGCAGGACAGCACCACAAGCAGAAGTACCGTAAGAAATTGTTTTAATGAAACACGCATGTGATTTCAGGAGACCCTACCAGTTTACCGCTGTCCAAGGGCTTTTTGGATCTTCCCCACCATCTCCTTTACGCCGCCGGCAAACGGCCCGCTGGGCTCGAGGCGAAGGTATTCCTGGAATTCGCTGAGCGCTGACTTGGCGTCGCGACGGCGAAGATAGATATTGCCCATCAGCACGTGCCCCTCGGCGAAGTCCTTGTTGATCTCAAGGGATTTCCGGACGTGCGGTTCCGCGTCCTGCCACTTGCCCAGGGCCCAGTAGCACTTGCCCAGTTCAAACTGCGCATCAGCTGATGCCGGATTCAGTTCAAGGCTGCGCAAAAGCGGCCGTTGCGCAGTGCTGAAGTCCTTTTGTTCATTCAGCACATGCCCCATCCCCAGGTAGGCGGTGGCATTGCCGGGCTCGATCCTGGCGGCTGTTTGAAAGGCCGTCTTGGCATCCTCCCATTGCTGGGTTTGCATGTAGGCTGTCCCCAGCAGGACATAGCCGGGAGCGTACTTCGGATCGAGTTCCACGAGCTTCTTGAATTCTTTTATGCTGCCCTGGGCATCGTGTTTCTGGATCAGCAGGTCTTCGCCTTTCGCCAGTTCATCCTGTGCTTTGGCAGACGAGGGTTGGTTGGCGGAAACCGTCGCGCCGGGCCCGCCGGGGGGCACGTTGGGCATCTTCTTGCTGATGTCCCGCCGCAGGTCAAAAGTCGTGTAGCCGATCGGCGAAGCGGTCAGGTCCACGATCTGGACCGCGGTATGGTAGCCGGGGTAACTGACGGTGACGATGTAGAGTTTGCCTTCGGGAACCTCCTGGCCGGCGTCAATGTTCTCGAAGGAAAACTTGCCTCGCGAATCCGTCATGGTGTTGCCCAGTTCGCCGCTTCCGGTGGTAAATGAGGTGTCCCTTCCGCGTGCTCGATCCAGAAGCACCAGAACACCCTGCGGGGCCGGCTGGCCATTCATCCGGATTTGACCCGAGATGCGCTTGCCTCCAAATCCGCCGATGGATTGTGCCGAGGATGAGGGAACCAGAAAGGCGAGGAAGATCGCGGCGAGGAAATATGGCCGGAACATGACTACTCTCCCGTCAAGACATTTTAGTCGATTCTGCCGTGTCCGCAAAAAGTTCAGGGGAGGATTTGCATCCTCCCCTGAGCCGAGTTGCTAACTGGCTTCTAGAACTCCCAGCGCAGGGAGAACCGGGCCCGGAACGGGTCCTGGTATCCGGTCAGCACCTGAATGTTGGAGTTGGAATTGCCTGGCTTCAGGAAGTCAGGGTTGGAGAACGCCGCGCCAAGGGTGAGGTCGCGGTTCTGATCAACAGCCAAAACCGGCTTGGAGTTGCTGACGTTGAACAGGTCAATGGCAAAGCGCATGGTGGAGCGCTCGGTCATCTTCCATGGGTAATCAGCATGCAGATCCACCTGGCCGGTTACCGGGGTACGGCCCAAAACGCCGCGGCCGCCAATCGGCACTTCGCCGGCATTCTGGTAAACCGGATGGTCGGCCAGCGTGCTGATCGGGGTGCCGCCCTGGACGCGGATGCCCGTGCCCATGGTGAAGCCCTTCAGCCTGGTATTGGGGAACGTGTAGCTGAAGAAGCCGTTGACCACGTGACGGCGATCGGTGTTCAGAGGACCAACCGCGAACTGGTCGCCCAGTTCGTTCAGGATACCGGTGGTGAAATCAAACAGCGAGCTGATGCTCGGGTCAGTCTGGCCGTTGTCATTGCGGAATGCGCCTTCATAGTTTCCGCGCAGACGGGCGATGCGGTAATTGGCGCGCATCAGCCAGCCATTGCTGAAGCCCTTGTTGGCTTCGATTTCAACCGCCTGGTAATTGCGGACGGGATTGGCAAAGCCGTCAGGCAGTCCGTCCGGACCCACGTCGCCGCCGAAGGCGCCGTCCGGGGTTATGGCATTCGGATCGGGCGCAAAGCAGAGCGATGAGGGGCTTACAACGTTGCCGTTGGCGTCAGTGATCGGCCCGATTACTGCAAATCCACCCGCGGGTGTGCAGGTGTCCGGTCCCGTGAAGGTGGTTTCATTGACATTGTGGAACAGATCGGTGCCGGTTCCGGGGTTGCCGATGGAGAACTGCTGGGCAAGTCCGGCATTGGCGCCTTCCGGCGACATGCCCGACATGTCTTCAACCACGCGGCGGAGACGGCGGTCAACATAACGAGCGCTTACGATGACGCCATGTCCCATGTCGCGTTCGAAGCCGGCAATCCACTCGTCTTCATACTGCATCTTGGTGCCGGGCGAGAAAGCTTCGCCTGCGCCGGAGATGGAAACCGTGGGAACGCGCGCAACACCGCCCGGAGCGCCGTTGAGGAAATGAGCGGCGTCCGTACCGAAGCTGACTGACCCGTCGGCATTCGGAACCACCACCCCGCCTGTTGAATCGGGGAGGAAGAACATGTTGGTCAGGTCGGTTTCAGAGCTGAGCGACCGGATCGCCGCGTCCAGCGGCATCTGGTAGTTGTAACGGCCGAAGTTGGCGTAGAACTTGCTGCGACGGTCGCCCTTGGGATCGATAACCACGCCCAAACGCGGCGCCCAATTATCGGTGAACGTATAGTTTGCCGCCGTGCCGCGCATGGTGTACTGCTCCCAGCGCAGGCCGAGGCTGACGGTAACGAACTTGTTGATCTGCCAGGTGTCATTGCCGTACCCGGCGTAATAGAGGCCCTCGGTGGGTGTGAGATTGCCGCCAGTCTGTCCACGAGTCTGCTGCAACAGGACCGGGATCCCGTTAAACGTGGGGCAGATTGTGCAGCCAAAGGGCGTCGCATTCCTCAAAACGAAGCTGGCATCCGAGATGGTGCCGGCATTGGTTGGGCAGTCCGGGCCAGGGCAGAAGCTGTACGGAACCGCTCCTCCCGCCAGGTTGGTTGCCGGAGGCGCATATCCCGGGCCGCTGCGGCGACGAACGTTATCGTAGTTCAGAAGCCCTTCGTTGAAGCCGAGCATGAAGGTATGCTGGCCCCAGGCATTGACGACCTTGGAGGTATCAACCGTGTACGCGAAATCGTTGGCGTCATGGTTTTCCTTGAAGCCAAAGCCCTGGAGCGAAATATTGCCTCTTGTGTTGTCCGTTACGGAGTAGACGTCAAGCAGCGGCGTCTCTGTAAAGCGGTTATTGGCCCAGGTGAAGTTCGCGTTCACCAGCCAGGAGGGCGAGAGAGTGCCGTTGTAACGCACCACCCAGTTGCGTGTTCCGTAATCCCATTTGCTGAATCCGCCGTTGTTTTGGGCGGCCAGGTTCAGGTTCTCCGGTCCCTGGTTGTTGGAAGAAGGATCGCCGAACACCGAGGACTCAACCGTATGACGGTCATTGAGCTTGTAAGTCAGCTTTCCCGCGTAGTTGTTGGTGAAGGTGCGCAGCGTGAATGCTCTGCCGCCGCTCAGCGTAAACAGTCCCAATTGATCGCTGGGCAAGGTGGACGCATCATCAGGAAACTGCGCCGGAGTCGCGTAATTGAAGGTCCAGGACGGGTTGTAGGAACCGAAGAAGAACAACTTGTCCTTGAATCCCGGTACGTAGCCGCCCAACTCGCCGCTTACGTCGTAGTTGGCCGGGTTATCCAGTGTTCCCGCGTTGATGAAGCGCACCGGGTCGGTCTGCTTGCGATCAAGGGTCATGCCGCGCGAAGAGGCATAGCCGGCAATCGCTCCGTGGTAGGCATTGCCGCCCGACTTGGTCACGATCTGGACCACGCCGCCGGTCGCCTGGCCGTACTGCGGTTCGAACCCGCCGGTCTTCACCTGGACTTCCTTGATGAAGCTGAGATTGATGCCGGTTCCCACTGAACCCTGGTTGCGCGTGAAAACGCCCAGGCCGCCGAACGCCGCGTCAGTGATGTTCACGCCGTCGGCAACGTACAGGTTTTCCAGTCCGGAACCGCCGGAAATGGATGGGTTGGCGCGGCCTGCGCCGCCGCTATCGGCAACGCCCGGCGCCACGTAGAACAGGCTGGAAACGTTACGCTGCGTAGGAACTTTGGAGTAGAACGTGTCGCTAAGATCCGAGCCCGACGCAGTGGACGTAGTATCCACCGTGACGGCATTGGCGCTGACTTCCACGGTTTCCGTGGCCGCGCCCGGTTCAAGCTGCATTCTCAGGCTTGATGTTTTGCCGAGGGCAACCGCAACATCCTTCACATCAGCAGCTTTGAATCCCTGCTTTTCGACCTTTACGCCGTAATTTCCCGGCACAAGGCGGGTGAACATGAAGTTCCCCTCATTGTCGCTTGTCACGGTTGTGCTGCCGGTTGGGCCCGTCAGCGTGACCTTTGCTCCTGGAATCACAGCGCCGGTGGAATCTACAACCACGCCACCCAGGTTTCCCTTAACTGCGGATTCCTGAGCAAACGCTCCGACGACGCCTAACGACAGGAAAAGGGCACAGATGAGAGCTCCTAACAAAATTCTCTTACCCATTTGTTGCTCCTTTTTCAAATTCACTTCCAATTCCTCTTTTGCTCTCTAAGTAGTTAATAAAGCCTGGAGATAAGGCATAAAAATAACCATTCAGTGCTATTGCACAGCGCGTTCCATATGTGCACGAAACAATAAGACCTTTACTATCAACTATTTAGAAATGAGCGTCTCGATTTCCGGAGAGGCTGCTTCCCGAATTTCATATCCTCGTTGCAGGAATTAATAAGCTGTTTACCGTATCTATTGACCTAAAGTTCATGTACAAGCATGGCCATTGGTACAGTGATTCGTTCAGGCCGCTCGGTGAAACGCAAGCATGGGTAAGCGGGCTTTAAAGTTTCTGCCCGGGCAGGATTGAAAAGATCAGTTTTCTTCGGCACCCAACCGAACAACCTGTGGCGGCGCGAGCTTTGCCTGTCCTGGCCTGTTCGGATGAGAAACTTGTCGTTTCACGATATTAAGAATTGGAAGTGATGAAGGCCTATGGCTACAGCTTTTAGAAGAAGACCTCGCCCCGAACCAATGACTGAAAGGCCATTTACTCCCATTGGTTCAATATGATACCTTCCGCAACAAGTTCAATTTTTTCAGACTTGAGTTAACCGGAGGGGAACATGACGGGGCTCATCGTGGTTCTGGTACTGGTTGGCGGAGCTGTGCTGATTCTGGCAGGCATGTACAACAGCCTGGTGCAGCTCCGGGTGCGCGCGGACTCGGCATGGTCCGATATTGACGTTCAACTCAAGCGCCGCCATGACCTGATTCCAAACCTTGTGGAGACGGTAAAGGGCTATGCGGCCCATGAAAAGGGCACTTTCGAAAATGTAGCCAGGTTTCGCTCCCAGGCCATGCAGGCCACCACGCCCGCGGACAAAGCGCAGGCGGAAAGCCAGCTTTCCGGCGCCCTGAAGAGCCTCTTTGCCGTGGCGGAAAGTTATCCGCAACTGCGCGCCTCAGAGCAGTTCACCAGCCTCCAGGGTTCTCTGAACTCGATTGAAGACAACATCCAGAATGCGCGGCGTTATTACAACGCAGTGGTGCGCGATTTCAATACCAGGGTGCAGTCGTTCCCGGTGAACATCATGGCCGGAATGTTCGGCTTCCACACCCGGCAGTTCTTTGAAATGGAGACTCCAGCCGACCGCGAGAACGTTCAGGTGAAGTTCTAGAGCCGAAAGCGGACCATGAAGCACAAGCCCAGAGCCCGCTCGCTTTGCTGGTTGTGTCTGGCCATTCTTTTTTTTCTGGCGGCGATGCCGGCCTGGGCTCGCTCCTATCGTGTCGCCAGCTTTGACAGCACAATCCATGTGCATGCAGACGGATCGGCAGACGTCGCCGAGAAGATCACCTTCGACTTCATGGGCCAGTTTCAAGGCGTATACCGCGACATTCCTGTCAATTATCCGGGTCCCAAAGGCAGCAATTATTCGCTTTTTGTCAGTGTTCACGGAGTGACCGACGAAAGCGGCTCAAATCTGCGGTTCGAACAACGGAAGAGCGGCGACTACCTCAAGCTCAAGATCTTTGTGCCGGGAGCGAGCGACTCGACCCGCACCGTCAACATCGAGTACACGGCAAGCGACGCGACAAAGTTCTTTGAGGACCACGACGAATTTTATTGGAATGTGACCGGCAATGACTGGCTGGTGCCGATCCAATCCGCTTCTGCAACCATCTATTTTCCGGAGAATACCAGCGGAAGCCTGAAGGTCCAGGCATATCAGGGCGTCTATGGATCACAGGACCCGGCGCGTGCTTCGGTCCAGGACGCGGTGGCCACCTGCGAAACCACTGGTCCTCTGCCCATGCGCGGCGGCCTTACAATTGATGTTTACGTCCCCCAGGGCCTGCTGCGCCGGCCCGGCGCGCTGACAAGGACGTGGCGGTTTATCCGCAGTAACCCCATTCTCACTCTGCCGCTTTGGGCCTTCGCGGTGATGTTCACATTGTGGTGGTACAAAGGACGCGATCCGAATGCCGGGCTTTCCGTGGCCCCCATGTATGAACCGCCGCCGCAAATGGGGCCGGCGGAGGTCGGGGCCCTGGTGGATGATAGTGTGGATCCGCGCGACATCACCGCCATCCTGGTTGATATTGCGGTCCGCGGCTATATAAAGATTGTGGAATCGGCCCAAAAAGGACTGATCTTCACCAGCCGGGACTATGAACTGCACCTGCTGAAGGACCGCGGACAGTGGAATGACCTTACCGCTTATGAGCGCGCCATGCTGGAAAGGATTTTTTCTGGGGGACAGATGACGCGCATCTCGGAGCTGCGCAACCATTTCTATACCGTGCTGCCGATGATCAAAAGCGGCATCCTGGCCAATTTGAAGGCCAAAGGAATGTACACGGTTGATCCCGACTCGGCGACGGGATATTGGGCCCTGGGCGCGATGGCTGTGGCGCTGCCCTACGTTGCCGCCCAGGTGCTTCACTGGGCCGACTTTTTGAATTCCATGGGTCCCACCATTGTGTGTGGCATTCTTGCGGGCGTCATCATCCTGGTCATCGGCAAGCAGCTCACGGCCACCAGCCTCAAAGGCGCCCGAACACGGGTGCATATCCTGGGTTTTCAGGAGTTCATGGACCGGGTGGATTCTGACCGGCTCAAACGCATGCCGCCCGACACCTTTGAAAAGTATCTGCCTTATGCCATGGCGCTGGGTGTGGAGCATCGCTGGGCCAAGGCCTTTGAGGGAATCATCCAGAACCCGCCGACGTGGTATCAGGGAGACTGGACCACGTTCAACACTTTCTATTTCGTGAACAGCCTGGGGGCCATGTCGCAGCATGCCACCTCCGCCTTTGTGTCCGCCCCTCGCGCCAGTTCCAGCTCTTCAGGCTGGACCGGCGGTGGCTTCTCTTCCGGCGGCGGTTTT
>DATIWA010000478.1:0-3133 GCA_035465515.1 Candidatus Limnocylindrales bacterium
CTGATTGGCGTCATAACCGAACGGCTCCCGGACATGGGAAGTGGCATACACACGGTTGCGAACCACATGAATGCTGTAGAGAACTTGAAATCCGCCTATCAGCGTAAAAACCGAACAGAGCAGGACGTAGCGCATGGCCCGCAGCATTTGGCCGCCGTCTTTCCCCGGCAGGGTCCCGGACCCTTTGAAGCCGGCGCTGAGCAGCAACGAACCAGGCATCGCTCCCGATTGCCTCATGGATGAACGCTCCCTGCCGGCAGTTCCGGAAAGATCTCCAGGTCCTTCTGAAAATATTTTCTGTAGCGTTCGCGGAAGGCCGGAGGTGGAAAAGCGGAAGTGTCGGCGAGCAGGTTAGGAAGGACGCCCTCCAGAAAATACATTTCAACCCAGCGATTGCCCTTGATCTTGACTTCGCCGCGCGGCGTGCAGAGAAAGAAATCCTTGATCCTGTGGAACGTCCTGGCGGAAAGATTGATTCTGTCAGCAGCGCCGGAGCTTACCATGCGGGAAGCGAAATTGACCGAATCACCCCAAACGTCAAATGCAAACTTACGCGTGCCAACCACGCCGGAGATCACCGGGCCTGTGTTGATGCCAATTCTCATGGGCCATCCGGAAAGCGGATGCCCCTGTCGCGACTTGACGCATGCGAGCATTTCCAGCGAGGCAAGCACGGCGTCCACGGGATGGGAGGGGGTTCGCTCGGGCACTCCCGCGAGAAAGATGTAGCTGTCGCCGACGGTCTTCAGCTTCTCCAGGCCGTAGCGGTCCATAATGTTGTCAAAGGCCGTGAAGTAGAAGCCGAGCTCCGCCACCAGTTCGTCCGCAGCCAGCTTTTCAGTGGAGGAGGTAAAGCTCACAAAATCCGTAAAAACAACCGTGGCATCCTCGAAATAGCTGGGCGAGACAGACCCATGAACCGTAAGTTCGGCCGCCACCTTCTGCGGCAATATGTTCAACAGCAGGCGCTCAGTCGTCTTTTTCTGCTCTTCAAGCTCGCGCAGAGTCTGTTCCAGCTGTTCCGTCCTGGCCTGCTCCAGATCGTGCAGGTGCTTGCGTTCCAGCAGAGACCGCACGCGGGCGCGGAGCAACGTGGGATTGAATGGCTTGAGGACATAGTCATCCGCTCCAGCTTCAATGCAGGCGGCGACCCTTTCAATTTCATCCACGCCTGAGATCATGATGACCGGGACCTGGCGCATCTGATCGCCGGCCCTGATTGTGCGCAGAACGCCGAGCCCGTCAATGCCGGGCATAAGAAGATCCAGCAGGAGGAGATCGATGCGATGATCGTGGATGGTTTGAAGGGCTTCCTGTCCGCTCGCCGCAAGAATGATTTGCTGGCCCTCAGAGCGAAGAAAGCGGTTGAGTATCTCGCGATTCTGCTGATCATCGTCCACGACGAGCACGACCTGGCGGTCCCCGGAAAGGTGACGGGAGGACACACTGGCTGCGGGCGCGATTTCGGGCCCAGGCGCAGGCGCGGCAGCGGGGGCTTCCGCGGGCCGGGACGGAATGGGGGCCCCGCCGTCCGCTGCTGACGGAAATTCATCCGCCAACTGTGCAAGGCGGTGGGTCATGAACTCGACCCGCAAGAAGTCATCGCTGGCCTGGAAACGCGGCAGGGCAGCGGAGAGCCTGGAGACCTGCTGAAGAACCTGCGAAATGCTTCTGGCTGTCGCGGCGATGGCTTCGCGCGGGCCATGCTGCCGGAGCACGTCAGAAGAGCGCGAAGATGCGCCCCTGAGATCGTCTGTGACGGCGATGGCAAGGGCCCGGATCTCATCGATCTTTTCAACCAGGCCGCGCGCTGCCTGTGGGCCGGCCTCGAGCTTGAGGAGTTCACACGTGGTGACAATCTGGCTCAGACAGGTCCGCAGTTCGCGTACCCGCGCTCCGGGACCATCGGGCGAGCTCTGCCCATCCTGAACGAGCCGGGGACCCGATTGGCTGGTTTTGTCCATAACTACTCCCAACAAAGAGCCGATGGCACTTGCTCTGGTTTGGCCAGTCGCAGCAACTGGTAGCCCACTCCCGCCATTCCCTGATGGAACGACGGAATATAGATGCCGTTCCTGATGCCAACCGCATAACGGCCGTTCTGGCCCGCGCGGCGCACAACCAAGTGCCCGAGCGCGCGCGCCTGGCGCAAACAATCTTCTCTCCCGAGCTTCTGCGCGGCTTGTGCCAGCACCTCAATGCGGCCAAGATTGCCGCAGCAGGGAAAGTCAGACTCGTGAAGCTGGCGCTTGGCCGCCGAAGCCAATGCCCGTTCAACGTCCGTGTTGAGCGCCGCGGCATCAAGACAACTGGAACTTCCAAGGCGCGACAGTCCGATTCCAGGCGCTCCATGGCACCAGCTGTTCCAGAAATCAAACCCGCCATCCTTCAGGGGAAGCAGAAGGTTGGGCCAGTTCTGCTTCTCTTCGTCGAACAGAGACTCTTCGTATGCCTGGGCTTCGGCCGCGGCCTTTCGATACCGTTCGTCGCTGGTGAGCTCGTAGAGCTGGGAAAGCGCGTAAATCATTCCCGCCGCGCCGTGGGAGAAACCGGCCAGGAACTTGCCCTGGATGGTCGCCCATGAGCGTAAGCCGGAAGGAGCGGCAGAGCGGGTCTCCAACAGGTGGTCCCCGCAGAGAACCGCGCGTTCGAGGACCCAGGGCTCGGGAGTCACGCGGTAGAGCGCGCACAACACCGCCAGACAGCCCGCGGACCCGCCAATCATATCGAGACGGCGATCAGCATATATCTGTTTTTTGGTAATCAGCCTGGCGATGCGGGCCGCGGAAGATGCCAGGCGCTCGTCCTGCAGCAGAGAACCGGTACGGAGGAGGACGTACACCAGAGATGATGTCCCAATACCGGCCCCGATGCCTTCGCGCTCCAGAAAATCGCGCATGCGCTCCGAGGAAAAGTGTTCGAGGACCTTGAGCACGGAATTGGTGAGGTCGCGAAACTCATCGCTGCCGGTGACTCGTTCAAGAGCGGCCAGAAAAAGAGCAATGCCGCAGACGCCGTCGTAGAAGTAAAGGCCCATGGGCTGAAGCTGCCAGAACTGCGAATCCATGTTGTAGACCTGGCTGATCCAGCTGGTGGTGCCGTCGGAGGTGCGAATTGATTTCTCCCTGATTTG
>DATIWA010000479.1:0-8832 GCA_035465515.1 Candidatus Limnocylindrales bacterium
AGCCCGGTCAGCGGAGTTCCGGCCGGATCGGTAAAGCGGAACTGAAAAACCGCCTGCTGTCCTTCGACCATCTCCGAAGAAACGATCTGGTTGAGGCTGACCGGGAGCGGTCCATGCTTGATGACAACATCTTTCAGAGACGGGACACCGCGGAAGTCCACTTTCAGACCGGAAACCTTCGTGGTCTGGCTCCACGCGTCATCCCCTGGAGAAGGCGCCGCAGCCCCTGATTCAGCGCCAGGCCGGGCCGCAGTTGCGGGTGCTGGCTGCGGCTTTTGTTCAGGGGCTGCAACCTCGTTGTTTCCCGGACTGTCGTCCGGCAAAGGGACCGTATGGTGCTGCATGCTCGACCATGCAAACAGTCCCGGAAAGAAAAAGCAAAAAAGAGCTGTACAGAAAACAAGACTGATCTTCCGCATAATGAACCCGCAAATTGTGAAATTCTCAAAACATCTTGCAAGCGCGGGAGCAGTCCGCATGGACTGCCCCCGCGGTTGATTTACGGAACCAGAGTCACTGTGGAATCCGTGGTTGCTGTTGTCGTGCTGGTTGTGGTGGTCGTTGTCTTGGTTGCAGCCTGCACGCGCAGTATGCCCCAGACTCCCTTGTCGAACTGGAAGCTCTGGTGCGTGCGGTACAGGTAGTCACCGGTGATCTTGAACGTTCCGCCGGCGCCGCCGGACGGAATGATGTCAAAGTGACTGCCGGGGCCAACGCCCATCTGTGCGCCTTCCCACTCGGAGAAGCGGTTGTTCACGAAATCACTGGTGGACACAGGCTGGTCCGCAATGATCGTGGAGCCCAACACCGGCGTGCCGAGAACGGTCGCGCCGTTGTAGGTGGCTCCGGTGAAAGCCACTGGAGTGGTATAGGGTTCTTCTTCCCAGACATGACCGTGAATCTGGAAGATGTTGTTGCGCGGATGGCCTTGCGGCTCAACCAGTCGCACTCTGATCGCCTGCCCTGGAGTTGCTGTGAAGACCGGCGTCTGCGGATCGCCTCCAACCTTGGCGTTGGTCAACACGTTGGTGAAGTCAACGTCCTTGGTGCAGAGAGGACTGCAAGCGCCGTCTTTCGGCGTCAGCGGAGCTTCAGGCGCGTAACCCATGCGGAACCAGTGCGGTTCAGTGCGGTAGTTGAATCCCGCCTGTCCCGTTTCCTCCGGGTCCTCATCACGAGCCAGGATGTTGACCGGATTGTTGCTGGCATACCGCATGTTCACATCGTTCTGGAGCACCAGCGCGAACTCGCGGAACGTGGTGCCATCGGACTTGGTCACCACCGCGGAAGCACGGCTGTTTGAGTCGACGGTCCAGGTGGAGCCCTGAGGTTCGATAATCAGCGCGCCAACAGCACCCTTGGATCCCTGCTTGATGGGATCAGCAGGCATCAGAGAGATGGCGCCGAACTCGACCGGCGTGTTGGTGATGGCATTGGTGGAGGCATTGATCCACGCCACGCCCGCGTACCACTGGTAACCAACCTTGTGACCAGGGCTTGCAGTCTGCGGCGGGTTCAGACCCACGTTCATGCCGTCACTGTTCAAAACGTTCAGGGAAAGCATTTCCGGATGCAGTCCAACCACTCGCGAAGGAACAATCTGGTTGGAATTGAAGTTGTTCACGATCATGGGCAACGTGTTGTAACCCGGCAGATCAGCCACCGTGGACGGCAGGTGGTTGCGCAGGGTCACGTCGATGCAGTCACCGGCAGCTGCTCTGAGGATCAGCGGTTCAACCGGATAACCGGGTTTCAAGTTGCCTGTGGTTGAATCCAGGTCCGATGTGCGCACGTACAGCATTGCGGTCGGGTCCTGGAGCGGCCCCGCTTCGTTACCCAGGATTGTTCCTGTAACCGTGGTCGCGCGTGAGTTGTACGTCAACGTCCCACCCGGGAGGTTGGCGGCTGAAATCACGGTGATGTCAAACGTCCGTATGGGCGCACCGACCGGGCAGACGCTGAACGCGCTGCCGGGGGCCGGCTGAGACGATGACGTTACCGTGTTTCCGGTGTCACTGGTTGTGGTGGTCGTCGTAGTGCAATCAAGACAGAACACCATGCTGGTGGAGCTGGTTGTGCTCGTGGATGTCAACGTCTCATCCGTAGCTTCCCCCGTGGCAACCGTATCGGTGGTTGAGGTGGTGCTGGTGCCCGTATCGAGGCTGGTGGTGGTCAGCAAGTCGCAGCAGGTCGTGGTACTGGTAGTCGTCGCCGTGCTGAAGCTGTCCACGTTGGTTGCGGTGTTCTGCTTGCCACCGTTGGTGTTGTTGGGAACCACCTGCAAGTCTGTCCGCAGGCCGTTATAGGCGCGGATCAGGCCCCAGAGGCCGTTCCACTGGTCGTCTTCGGATGCGCCGGGCTGATAGAGGAAATCCGCCACACCGTTGACTTTCACGTAGCTGGACAACGGCGGCAGATCAAACTCCATGTGTTCGGAAATGCCGGTCATCTGGCTTCCGCGCCAGCCGGAGCGGGCATCACTGGACTCGCGCAGCCAGCGAGTGCCGTGCACGTGGAAGTTGTGGCCTTCCTCGTGCGCGCCCACCAGCATGCGCACCTGGACCCGGTCGTCCTGATAGGTACGGAAGACGGGCGTGTAAGGATCGCCGCCGCGCAGATCAGCGGTCAGCGGCGGGTAGAAAGCCGGCTGAACGTTGAAGGCGGCATCGGCGCGGGTGATCGTGGACCGGTAAACCTGGCCCAGATCGCCGGCTGCGCCTGCGGCTTGCGTATTGCTGAGCGGATCACGTATGCGCAACGGGATAGGCTCGTTGCGGTAGTTGACCGAGTACGTGCCTACGTCGGCAGCCGAAACGGCTTCCGGACAGGGCGGCGGAAGCACCACACCCGGCGGCGCCTGCGGACACTGCACCGCAGGTTGCAGCAGGACGGTGGAATTGCCCGGCAGCAACGGAATTTCGTCGCGGGCCGGTGGATTGATGGGAACATTGTCTTTGGTGTAGGCCAGCGTGTAGTCCTGGAACTCCATCATGAACTCACGGTAGCTGAGCGCGACATTGCTGTTGTCCGTGATGATGGCTTCCCAGCCGGTTGGTCCGCCGTCAGAGCGTCCCGTGCCAAAGGCAACGCCAGTTTCCGAGTCCTTCCACGTGGACCCGGCCGGCTCAATCAGCAATCCGGCGTAGAGGCCGGCCTGCTGGTGAGTCGAAGGTCCGAAGTGGTCATGGGTAAAGACGGTGCGCAGTGTACGGTCCTGACCAACGTTGTTCACCGTCGGGTCGGCGTACCAGCGCTCCACTACCGTCTGCGCTCCCAGACCTTCCGGTCCGGTGAAGAACGGGTGCTGCTTTGCGACGAGCGTGCCCGGCGCGCCGTTCCAGCTTCCGCCCGCCGCGTCGATCGCAGTAATGCGCGACCGGACCTCGTCAGGGCTGAAAGCGCCTTCTTCATAGTTCCAGCCGTTGCCGGCGCCGTCGGAGGCTGTCACGTCAAACTTCACCAGGTGAATGTGCTGGCCGATGACATCGGTCGGCGTACGCACCTGGAAGTCGTCCTGCAGGTACTCGTTCGGAACCAGGTTGGTGAACTTGAAGACGATGCACTCTTTGCTGTTGGCGCGGAAGAACAGCGGCTGCGGCGGACGTGTGCCGGCCTTGGTGGGACCAACATCTTCCCACAGGGCCGCCATACGGTGCTGCGGGTAGTGCCAGCCGGCCTTGTTGTACTTCACGTCCAACTGGAAATCCGCGCTTTTGTAGGTGCGGGTGAGGGTGGAAGGCACCGGCAAACCGTCATCCGTCTTGCAGGGATCGGCAAACGGGGCGCCCATGATGGCCGGCAGACCGTTGGTCAGGAACGTTCCAGCTGTGCCGTCAGGCAGGAAGCTGGCGTGAGTCTTGGCCGCATGGTAGCTCATGGCTACCTGCTCCGGCTGTGTTCCCAGTTCGGGGTAAGACTGCGCATTGGCCGTCAGCAGATGCTTGCTGAAGTCAAGGCGGGTGTGCTGTTCGGTGAAAGTGCCACCGACGATGACGTGGCGCGGCAGCCCGCCATCGAACTCCGTGAAATACGGCGGGTGCGACGGACGGTGCCCGGCGACCGCGGCAACGTAGAACGGGTAGCCCGGATTGACCGTCACCGGCGAAGGCAGAGAAACCTGGCCGTTGACGACGCTGACCGGACCCGGCATGGGCGCCATGGGGATGGTCGGAATGGGCACCAGGGCCGGAATCGGGGTGCCGACGGCGATTTCGCCATCAGGCAGAGCGCGCGAGCCCGGCACAGGGCGTCCGCTGGCGTCGAGTTGCGTGCCAGGTTCAAAGACATCATGCGTACGCCACAAGCTCCACATACCCTGGGCGAAGTGCGGATAGAAGTGGCAATGGAAGATGGAATCGCCTACGGTCTGGTTGCGATTGCCGCCGCCGTCGTAAGTCATTTCCAGCGTGAAGGCAGCGCCGGGGCCAATGGCCTGGCTGTCATCGTAGCTGGAATCATCGCTGTTGGGCGTGTGCACCCACTGGTGCGCATGCTGGTGGTGGATGTGATGTTCCTTCACTCCACCATGGAGAATGCGGAACTTGGTGTGGTCGCCGATGTAGCTGTGGTAGACGTTGGAAGGATCATCGGGGTACAGGGCCTTGGTGGCCTTGGGTCCCTTGATCACGTTGCCCTGCGCATCGCGCGTGTTGGCCGGGATATCCACAACCATCGCCGGCTCGCCCACCGCCCATGAGCTGAGGAAGTTTTCTTCGTAATTGCACTCTGTGCAGTTCCATTGCGGACCTACGCCCAGGCGATTGGCGAGTATCTCTGCGCCGATGCCGCCTGTTCCGTAGTTGATGGCAAAACCGTCCACCACGCTGTGGAGAGTGAAGCCGATTCCCGCCGCGATGGGACCTTCTCCCGGAGGCGCCGGATTATGCAGTGGATCGAAGAATTCAGGAAAGGCCTGGACCGCCCCGATTTCATCGTGATAAATGATGGTGAATTCACGGAAAGGCTGTTCGCGGTCCGGCAACTGAGGATTCGGGAAGAACGTTCCCGCGGGGAAACGCCCCGGTTGGCCGGTGGTCCCAAGAGGTCCTGTAATCAGAGCAGTGAGATCGGACTTGATGATCTCGTTCGTGCTGCTCAGCATGTTCAGGATCGGCTGCCCGTTGGCATACTTGGCTTCATAATTGATGATGGGGTGGCCGTCCGCGGTCCTGCTGGTGGTCGCCAGATCAAGGTCATTCTTTGTGACCTGGCTGCGATACCAGCGTGCCCCTGGCGGCTCCACGTTGATTGCGCCGAGGAGACCGGCGCTCTGCTGGCCGCCATCGCCTTCACCGCCGATGGTGTCCGTGCTGTACATCACGTATCCGCCCTCATGCTGGGCGAAAAGCTTGTAGGTAACGGTGGCGCCGGGTGCGGCAAAGCTGCTGGCGTTGGCCCCGACAAAGGACCCGTCCGAAGCGATGCTGCCCACCATCTGCATTCCAATCACATGGATGGAAGCGTTGCGGGTGGCGACCTGGTCGTTATCTTTCCGTATTGGCGCGAGCAAATTCGTAAAAGTAATGGTGAGGCAATCGCCGACGTTCATGCGTAGCACCAGCGGACGAGGCCGCTTGTCAGAACGCAATTGAACATTGCCGGCAGTTAACGTTGTGCCAGAAATAGGGACAACATCGCGCCGCAGCGCGAACATCATTCCCGTCGCTTCGAGTGCGCCCAGACGGTTCAGGAAAAACGGCTGATCCAGGGCGACCACGTTAGCGGTTGTCTGACGTTGACAGGTAATCGGCGGTGCGGCCTGTGCGCTTGCCACCGCGGGCAGAATCAAAGACATCAATAGCGCGCAAACCAAGGGCCGAAGACTATATCGCGAGCCAATAGGCGACATAGATCCTCCCGAACTTGCAGCAAGGCAAGTCGTTCTTAGTTGTTAGGCGGATCCTGAAAAGTCCTGTACAGCCGGATCTGTTGGGCCAGATCGAACAGTCTTCATCGTTCGGCTGCCAGGAGGGGCGTCGTGATTTTGCGCCGTTCTTCCCTGGTTGAAACAGCAGCTACTCACAAGAGGGTGAGAGGAATGTAGCACGAGCTAGAGCGAAGTCAAGCGAAATTCGAACGCCGTTCCAATTTTGGAGCGCAAGGCGTTGCACTTTGCAAACTGCTCTTTCCTTCTTTTCGTCGTGAAACGAAGCAGCATCAACTCTGAAAAACACAAGAGACAAATCAGCGGGGAGCGCGGATTGGCTCGAAGAGAAAAAGAGCCCAATCTTTGTCCTCTTCACCGGCTCCCCAACCTGATTTTATTAGCGACAATCAATATTCAAATGTAAATTTTGAGGAGAGTCAACATTGCCAAGGCCTGCCTGGCCTGCACACATCGTGAAAAAACCCGCGCGGCGCGCAAGATCGGCGCGCATGGCTGGAGGACATTGGAGAATTAGATTGGGGAAAGCAGACACAAATCAAATAAAGGCAAATAAAAAAGAGTTCCGGTAAGAACCTGATTCGCATTCGGGATCCGCATACCACGGATACGAATCAAGAACATGACCCGGAACCCAAGATTTACCCTCTCTACTCTCTTTGGTGAAGAGCTTCTTAGGAAAAAATATAGGCTGCGCATTTTTCTCGATTGAATATTTGCGGTGACCAAAGGCCAGTATGGGAGCAGATAGTCATGATTTCCATTTTGGGCCGATCTGCGCGACGCGCCCGGGCTAATGCGTCCTTCTCACCGGATCCAACGGATCGGATCCAAGGCGCGATCCTCGCGCTGGAAATTTGTTCTGCCCAACGAAAATTTGTGTTCCGCGCGGCTCAGAGATGTGTCGGACGGATGTCGCGACGCACCTGATGACGCCGGCTGCGAGACAAATGACGCCTCTGGAGAGCGAGCAAAGAGCAGAATCTAGCCTGGTGCTACGATGCTCACCTCTCCTTCATCTCAGGTTTTTTGTTGACTGCGTCTCAGGTGGAAGCCTCGCGTTCCGTGGCCGGCTGGCGCCCGGCGCAGACGCCCACCGCCCCTCAAGTTGAGCGAATCAAGGCGGATTGCTATAATCAGTCAGCTTCAACATCCGAGAGTCTTCCAACTCCCACCGAAGCTTTCGTGCGGTAGCGACAATCCTTGGCCAGGTAGCTCAGTTGGTAGAGCGCAGCCCTGAAAAGGCTGGCGTCGGCGGTTCGATTCCGTCCCTGGCCACCATCTTTACAGTCTTAAATCAATAAGTTAGCGACACCCCCTCGGCTGAGTACCTCCTACGTACCGCCGAACCAGTATTCATCGCCGGAAAATCCGCCTCCTCGAAGCGAATTTGCGCGAATTTTCGGTTCGCCTCTATGCTCGGCGCTAATTCAGAAATTCCGAAAGGAAACGGCAAAATGCTCCACTTTTATGCCCGCCCTCTTGCCAACTGCGAACAGGCGGCAGCAATCACCTGGTCAGCGAGAAACGGCGAATCAGCGCTTTAACTTCACAAGTTAAAGGTGAATTCATAGCTCCACATCTCTTCCTCTGGCCTCAAACCAGCGATAAAGCGACGGCAATACAAACAACGTCAGCAACGTCGAAGTCAGCAGTCCTCCAATAACCACGGTAGCGAGCGGACGCTGAACCTCGGCGCCTGTGCTGCTGCTGACCGCCATGGGAAGAAATCCAAGTCCCGCCACCAGAGGAGCCAGGATCATGGTGCGCATCTTCTCCATGGCTCCGCGCTCGGCGGCTTCCCGAGTTGGAAGCCCTTGCTGGCGGAGAGCAATCAGGTGCGTGATCAGGACCACGCCATTCATCACAGCTACGCCGGAAACGGCGATGAAGCCAATGGCGGCTGAGATGCTGAAAGGCATGCCGCGAGCAGCCAGAGCAAAGATTCCGCCAGTGGCTGCAACGGGCACATTCAATAAAATGAGCAGCGTAGGTTTGCCCTCCTTGAAAGTCATAAACAACAGAACAAAGATGAGGAGCAAAGCAATCGGGATGACGATGGCAAGCCTTCGCGTGGCGCTCTGGAGATTCTCAAACTGCCCACCCCACTCCAGAAAATAGCCGGGAGGGAGAGACACGTTGCGTGTGACGGCCGATTGAGCGTCCTTGATGAAACCTGCCAGATCGCGGCCGCGCACGTTGGCTTCCACGCTGATTCGGCGATGGATGTTGCTGCGGCTGATTTGCGCCGGACCTTCTTCCAACTTGAAATCCGCCAACTCTGAAAGCGGGATCAGCCGTCCCGCCGGATCGGCGACCTTGATATTGCCGATTTGCTGCACATCATCGCGGTCCTGCTGCCGAAAACGGACCTGGAGCGCAAAGCGCTTCTCGCCCTCAAGTACCTCACCCGCTTCCTTCCCACCAATGGTCTCCACGGCATCGAGCACGTCTCGCGCGTTGATGCCATAGCGGGCGATCTGGTCCCTCCTGATCTGTACTCGGAGGTACGGCAGGCCGCCGGTCTGTTCCGCCTTGACGTCGGCCGCCCCGGGAACCTGAGACACGGCCTTGACGATCTGGTCGGCTTTGTCTCGCAAAACGTCCAGATCATCCCCGTAAAGCGTGATTGCAACATCAGAACGCACGCCGGCGATCAGTTCCTGCATGCGCAGCTCAATCGGCTGGGAGTAGCTGAAGATATTTCCGGGAACGTCGCGGGTCAGCTCCTTGTCGAACGCCGCGATCAATTCCTCGCGGCTGTGCGCCGTCTGCCATTTGTCATACGACTTGAGAATCACATAAATGTCGCTGGTTTCAACGCCCATCGGGTCGGTAGCGATCTCGGCCCGGCCAGTGCGCGAAACCACAGTGTCGACTTCTGGAAATTTCTTTAATGTCTTCTCGATCAGGGTTGTGCTCTGGACCGAGTCAGTCAATGAGACGCT
>DATIWA010000480.1:0-3575 GCA_035465515.1 Candidatus Limnocylindrales bacterium
AGTTCGCTGACGCGACGCGGCAGGTCGCCCAGCGGGATCAACTGGCCGTTGAGGTTGCAGATCTGGTACTCGTGCGGCTCGCGCACGTCCACCAGAATGAAGTCGTCTTTGGCATCCAGCCGCCGCTTTAATTCTTCAACCGTGATTTCCGGCACGCCGCTCTGGTTCACTGGTGTCTCCTGTCCTCGAATTCCACAAAACTCGTCGTAATCAATCAGTTTAGTAACGGTGGGGTGAGTTCCGCAAACCACGCAATCGGGATTCTTGCGCAGCTTGAGTTCACGGAACTTCATGCCCAGCGCGTCCACCAGCAGAAGACGTCCGATCAGAGGGTCGCCGGCGCCCAGGATCAGCTTGATAGCTTCAGTGGCCTGAATCAACCCGACCAGGCCGGGCAGGATGCCCAGCACGCCGCCTTCGGCGCAGGAAGGCACGAGTCCCGGGGGAGGCGGCTCAGGATAGAGGCAGCGATAGCAGGGACCGTCTTTGGCGGCAAAAACGCTGGCCTGGCCTTCAAAGCGGAAGATGGAGCCATAGACATTCGGCTTGCCGGTGAAAACGCACGCATCATTGACCAGAAAGCGGGTCGGGAAATTGTCCGTGCCGTCCACGATGATGTCGAAATCGGCAAAGAGCTCCAGCGCGTTTTCGCTGGTCAACCTGGTGGCGAAGGTCTTTACGTTGACGAAAGGGTTGATGGAGGCAATTTTCTGCCGCGCCGATTCCAGCTTGGGCCGGCCCACGTCCTCCGTGAAATGGATCACCTGGCGCTGAAGATTGGTGAAGTCCACCACGTCAAAGTCCACCAGCCCCAGCGTGCCCACGCCGGCGGCGGCAAGGTACAACGCCAGCGGCGATCCAAGGCCGCCGGTACCGATGCACAACACGCGCGCCGCCTTGAGCTTCTGCTGGCCTTCCATCCCCACCTCCGGCATGATCAAGTGGCGGGAGTAGCGCAGCACTTCCTCGTTGCTCAATGCGGGTGAAGGGTCGGGTGCCAGTGTGGTGGCCATAAAACTTGTTCCTCTCCTGGAGATTTCTGATCGATCAATAAGAACTACGGCCCGGGGCGGGCACGCGGGCCGGCTCAGCAGGCGAAGCTACACATTCGGCGGCAGGCAATCATGGCCGTATTATAGCCCTCCTACAGCGCGATGGGCAGAGCGCGTTCATAGGCGACGATTGCAATCTCCTCAGGTTCGAATTTCTTGTTTTCCTCCGATCCCACCAGCACAAAGGAACTGGTTCCGGCCGTCCGGCCCCTTTCCACGCTGGTGATCACATAGGAACAGTCGAACCAGTGCGCTTCATCAAGGTCGGTGGCGGAGTAACGCGCCGGATGATCGGGGTGTGAATGGTAAAAACCGATGATGGTTTCCGAGCGGCTCCGCGCGAGCTTCAACGCGGCAATGACCTGCTCCGGGTCAATGCTGTAGCGGTTGTGCGCGGCCTCTTTTCGCGCATTTTCGCAGGTGACGGTCAGGGTCACCATGCGATGGCCGCCGTTGACGCTGCCGAGGAGTATTCCGCAGCATTCGTGGGGATAGCTCCGTTCGGCTTCCCAGCGGATCAGGTCATAATCCGCCTTGCTGATTTGCAGCATAAAGGCTCCTGGGAAGTGGCATTGATGCGAACCTGCCCGGACAGAACTCGCGGACGAAGCGGCTGCAATCAGACGAAGGTCACACATCTTAGATGATTCCAACTGAAATTGCATCAATGTTGCTGCAATTTTTCGAGCCGGTACATTTAGGTACGCGATTTCCACAATTATGGCGTTGATTTCCACAGCCCGGATTCCGGACGTCCGGATCCGAATGGCCCCGGTCGGCAGACGCAGTGCACCTGCAGTAGATCGGATCGTCGCGCTCAGGTACGAATGATACGCGGCAGAACCATAAAGCAGGTGAAGCGCCAGCGCTCGAAATTGCAAACACCGCAATGACCGGGTAGTCTGGGCCGGCAATCATGAGCCGGTTATCACTTTTTGGTCTGTTCGCTGTTTCCGCCATGCTGGTGTTCTATGCGCTGGAACGCAGAAGCCCGTGGTTCATACTGGCTTTTGCGGCGGCGTGCGCCCTGGGCTCGGCGTATGGATTTCTTCAGGGCGCATGGCCTTTCGGTATTGTGGAGGCGGTGTGGTGCCTGGTCGCCGCCAGGAGATGGTGGGTGGCGGCCCATTCCTAGACAGGCAATGTCTCCAGCAAGTCATTTGCGCCAGTACCGGGCCGGATGTCACAATAGCGGGTTGCTTTGGTCATGGCCGGCTGGACTATGTTTTTGCGTCCCAGCCCGTCGCCGGGGCATCAATAACGTAAGGCTGCGGGCTTCAACAACCCCGTGGATTGGGCACGAACCTGTGCAGCGAATCCACTGGAGCCTGCGGATGCTTTCAACATCCCCGTTCCTGGAAGGAACTGAAGGCGGAAAAAATGGCGACTGCATTGGCTCCAACCATCGAGCGCGCACCGAGCTGCTCGCTGGACAACTATCTTGTACTCCCCGATCACAGCATGGATGCGCGCATTGGCGCGGCCAGACGCGAACTGGGCGAGCGCGTGGTCGTGCTGGGGCACCACTACCAGCGCGATGAAGTCATCAAATTCGCGGATTTTCGCGGCGACTCCTACAAACTTTCACAGGAAGCGGCACGGGCCAGCGCCGATTACATCGTGTTCTGCGGCGTGCACTTCATGGCGGAAAGCGCGGACGTTCTGGCGCACGACGGCCAGCAGGTGGTCCTGCCCGATCTGAATGCCGGCTGCTCCATGGCGGACATGGCGGAGATCGGCCAGGTGGAGGCCTGCTGGGAAGAACTGGTCAAAGCCGGCCTGACCGGCGAGCAGGGAAATGGCATTACGCCGCTGACCTATATGAATTCCACCGCTGCCATCAAGGCCTTTGTGGGCGAGCGCGGCGGGATGGTGTGCACGTCGTCCAATGCGCCGGCGGCGTTCCGCTGGGCTTTTGCGCGCAACGAAAAGATCCTCTTCCTGCCCGACCAGCACCTGGGCCGCAACACGGCTTACAGCATGGGAATTCCTATGGAAGAGTGCGTGGTGTGGGACCCCTACATGGTCATGGGCGGAACAACGCCGGAACGGCTGCGCCAGGCCAAGGTCATATTGTGGAAGGGCCATTGTTCGGTGCACCAGCGCTTCCTTCCGGAGCATGTGGACAAGGTCCGCGCAAAGTATCCCGACATCAAAGTGATTGTGCATCCGGAATGCCGTTGGGAGGTTTGCCAGAAGGCGGACGGCATAGGCTCAACCGAGGGCCTGCTGAAAATGATCAAAGACGCACCCGCAGGCAGCCGGTTCGCCGTGGGCACGGAAATCCATCTGGTGAACCGCATGGGCAAGGAGTTCGCCAGGGAAGACAAGACGGTGATTACGCTGGATGATTCCGGATGCCTCTGCACCACCATGTTCCGGATTTCGCCGCAGCATCTTTGCTGGGCGCTGGAAAACCTGGTGGAAGGCGAGGTAGTGAACCGGATCAAGGTGACGCCGGACGTAAAGCGCTGGGCCAGGGTGGCGCTGGACAGGATGCTGGAGATACGGTGACGGCGTCCG
>DATIWA010000481.1:0-5041 GCA_035465515.1 Candidatus Limnocylindrales bacterium
CCTGCTTCGCAGCCGACCCCCGCCGGTTCGGCCAGCCCCGGCCCGGGCAACGGCGGAAAACCTGATGGACCTGAAACCGGGCAGCCCCCGGCGAACAGCACGGAGAAGCCGCCCCGATGAACTACGCAGCCATTTCGCTGACGTCTCGTGAAGAGATTGAGGTACATCGGTTTAGCTGGCTGGTCTCTATCGGCGTTCCGCTGCTGGCCATCTTCGTGCAGGTGTACTTTCCCCTGCGAATCGGCTTTATCAGGATTTTTGACTTGCCCCTGCTGGTAACCATCTTCTTCGCCGTGGCGCGGCGGCGCCCGATCCCCGGAATCGTCACAGGCGCTCTGATCGGCAGCGTTCAGGACGCCTGGACGCACCTGCCGATCGGTATGAACGGGATCGCCAAGACGGTCATCGGGTTCCTGGCGTCGTCTGTGGGGGTCAAACTGGACGTGGACAATCCGGGCTCCCGTTTCCTGATGACATTCGGGTTCTTCGTGATCCACCGGGTCATTTACGTCGTGATCGCGCTGGGGCTGGTGGGAGTGGATGAGCGATTCAACTGGGGCCACACGCTGGTGGCGGCCCTGGCCAATGCCCTGCTGGCTGTGGTGCTTTTTGGCCTGCTGGACCGCTTCAAGCAGCGGGTGTAAGGTCCCGTAACCTGCGCGCCCGGTCCAGTAATCCTTCGGTAACCCTTCTCGGGGCTTTGTTCTACACAGCGCAACCGGGAATTGCGGTACTCTAATAGCAGGCCTCTTCAGCCAAAACTTCACGGACAGCGTTCCAAAGGCGACAGATCCTAACGGTATGCCCGGTCGCGACGAAAAGATTCCGCAGCTCAAATTAACGGTAGTGCAGTACATCATCCTGGCGGTTTTTCTTGTGCTTGCCTACGGGCTGTGGAGCCTGCAGGTGCGCAAGAACGATGAGTACCTCACGCGCGCCGAGCAGAACCGCATCCGCCGGGTCCCCATTCTCGCGCCGCGCGGCAAGCTGCTGGACCGCAACGGTGAAGTCATCGTTATCAACTATCCGTCGTTCTCCGCGCTCCTTCTGCGCGACCAGGTGCATGACCTGAACGAAGACGTGCAGAAAATTGCCGACGGTCTGCATATTTCGCCGGACGAGATAAAAGAGAAGATCCACAAGTACCAGCTTGCGCACCGGCCCGCGTTCGAGCCGATCATCATCAAGGACGACATCACTCCTGACGAGCGCGCTTTCATTGAAGCGCATCGCGACGAGTTTCCCGAGCTCGAAACGCTGATGGTGCATCGCCGTCTGTATCCGAAGAACGGGTTCATGGCGCACCTGATCGGCTACGTGGGAGAAGTCAGCGAAGAGATGCTGAATTCGCCCAAATTTGAGTTGTACGAGAAGGGGGACATTGTCGGCCAGTCCGGCGTGGAGCTTTATTACAACGACATGTTGATGGGGAAGGATGGTTCCCGCCGCGTGCTGGTTGACAGCCACGGCCGCGAAGTCGGCCGGCCAAAGGACGCGATTATTCCCGCCGTACCCGGGAAGGAACTGAAGCTGACCATCGACCTGGACATACAGAAAGCGGCCGAGCTGGCGCTGGGGGAGAATAACGGGGCAATCGTTGCCCTTGATCCCCGCAACGGAGAGGTGTTGGCCATGGTGAGCCGGCCGACATTTGATCCCAATGATTTTGCAGTCCGCATCTCGCGCGATGAATGGAACCGGCTTACGAATGATCCCAATCATCCATTGCTCAACAAAGCCATTCAGGCGCAGCTTGCGCCGGGCTCGGTCTTCAAGATCATCATGTCTGTGGCCGGCACAAATGAAGGCATCGCGCAGAACCTGCACGTGAACTGCCCCGGCGGCGGCACTTTCTACGGACGCTATTTCAAATGCTGGGTGGTGGCCGAGCACCGCGTCCATGGCGCGGTGGACCTCTCCAAAGCCATCTACCAGTCATGCGACGTATTCTTCTATACGCTGGCGGAGCGGCTGGGCATCGAGAAGATCGCCAAATGGGCGACCGCCCTGGGCATCGGAAAGAGGACAGGAATTGATCTGCCGAGTGAAGCCAGCGGCGTGATGCCCTCAGAGGAATGGAAGATGAGAACTTTCCGGCAGAAGTGGTATGCCGGAGAAGTTATCTCGGTGGGCATTGGCCAGGGCGCCGTGGCCACAACGCCCCTGCAACTGGCCCGGGCCATAGGCGGAATCGCCATGGGTGGCACGCTGTACCGTCCGCATCTGGTGAATCCGGAGGACCTGCCCCCGGAATTCAAGCACCTTGCGGCTTCCAATATGCCTGACGTGGTGCATGTTCCCATTAATCCGCAGAGCTGGATCACAATTACCGATGCCATGGCGGGCGTGGTGAATCCCGGAGGCACGGCCGCGCTGTCACATATCCAGGGCGTGGATTTTGCCGGTAAGACGGGCAGCGCCCAGATCGTAAGCAATGCGTTCAAGAAATCAAGGGGCGAAGCCGGGAAATCGCTCAAGGACAACGGCTGGTTTGCGGGGGTTGCGCCGCGCCGAAATCCTGAGATCGTGGTTTGCGTCCTGCTGCAACAGGGAGAGCACGGCTACCTTGCCGCCCGGGTTGCCGCCCAGGTGATCAAAGCCTATGTGGACAAGCAGCGCCGGGTGCGCAACAACCCGATGCTGTTCAGTGACAAAGCCGACCCCGGTTCCGTGCCCATTGCCGGAATGTGGAGCGCTCCTGTTTCTGCTCCGGACCATGACGCAGAGCTGCCCGGGACGGACCATCTTCAGGGCGGTACCTTGCTGGTGAAAATGGCCCATGGGCCGCGCGGAACGGTCAAGAAGGCGGCGCGCTCGCTGGCGCTGGGCATCACGGGAGGCGAGTGATGCGCAGGCTGATCTCATTCCGGGACTTCGACTGGGTCCTGCTGACCTTCGTTCTGCTGATCTGCTCGCTGGGCGTAATTGAAATCTACTCAACCACCTGGGGCACCAAATTCGCGGGAGCGCACGTGCGCCAGATTTACTGGATTCTCGCGGGACTGGGCGTGATGTTCATGGTGAGCCTTGTCAACTACCAGATCCTGCTGGAAAACGCCCACTGGTTTTACATCGTTTCCGTTGTGGCGCTGATCGGGGTGATGCTGTTTGGCAGGAGATACCTGGGAGCGCGGCGCTGGATCCAGCTTCCCGGGGGCCAGCACTTCCAGCCCTCGGAATGGGTGAAGCTGGTTTTGATCATCGCCCTGGCAAAATACTTCAGCGACGAAAGCGACCACAGCGCGACCCTGGGCGATGTGCTGAAGGCCGGACTGATCGCCGGCGTTCCCATGCTCCTGGTCCTGAAACAGCCTGACCTGGGTACCGCTCTGACGTATGTGCCGGTCGCGTTGATGGCATTGTTTCTGGGTGGAGTCCAGTTCCGGCACGCCGCGGTGATCCTGATTGTGGCCGGCGTGCTTGCGCCGGCTGTATGGCACTACGGTTTAAAGCCGTACCAGAAGGACCGCCTCACCACATTTCTGCACCCCGAGGCAGATTCGCAGAAGGCGGGGTATCAACTTGAGCAATCCAAGATTGCCGTGGGATCAGGCGGCATCTGGGGCAAGGGTGTGCGCCACGGCACGCAAACACAGGGGTTGTTCCTGCCGGAGCCCCATACCGACTTCATCTTCGCGGCCTGGTCGGAAGAGCACGGGTTTGTGGGCGCGGTGGCCCTGCTGCTGCTATACTTTATACTGTTGATGCGGTTGATCCATAATGCTCAGACTGCGCCTGATCGCGCAGGAGGGTTTGTGGTGATGGGAGTAGTGGCAGTTCTGCTATTCCATATCCTGGTCAACGCTGGAATGGTGGTTGGTTTTATGCCTGTCACCGGAATTCCTTTGCCTCTGATGAGCTATGGCGGTTCGTCACTTTTGTTTATGTTTCTGGCGCTGGGGATCGTGATGAACATTCGGATGCGCCGATTCGTAAACTGACCGAAGAGGGAATTCCAGAACTCGCGCCTGACGGCGCTTAACGAACAAGATTCAACGTAACGCCCTGACGTTTAACTAGGGCGCCGGCCCTTTGAAGGTAGCCGGAGAGTATTCAGAGAGCGTTCCCGGGCGGGTAACGGCCCCGCGAAATGCAGAGTGGCCACAAACCCGGAATGCAAAGGTGCCAAGATTTTTCAAACAAGTTCTATGCAGGTCGCTGAATCCCGGGCAAGGAGTGCATCTCCTTCCGCGGGGTCGGCTGTGCCTGAAAACAAGATTGAATTTTCGGGCACTTGACCCTCATCCGCCGGCGTGAATTTGCTCCGGCCTTTTGACACTCTGATATTGCTCCTTTTGCATTCCTTCTACGCGGCCGGTTAAGACCGGAGAAACATCCATGTCAAAAGAATTATTCGTCTCTTCAACGCCCCACGAGACGAAAGTGGCCATCGTGGAAGATGACCAGCTCTCTGAAATCTATTACGAGCGTGAGAACGAATACACGCTGGCCGGTTCCATCTACAAGGGCCGGGTCACCCGCGTACTGCCAGGGATGCAGTCCGCATTCGTCAACATAGGCCTGGAACGAGACGCTTTCCTCTACGTTTCTGATTTTCTGCTGGAAGAGGAAGAAGACGCTGAGGGGATGGAACAGGTGGTGGCGCGCAGCCGGCCTGTGATCACTGAACCGCAGGAGGCCGGACCGGAAGAACCACCTCTGGAGGCCGAAGAAATCATGCGCTCGGAACCGGGCATCGCGGAGGCGTCGGTTCGGGAAGAGCCCTCCGAAGCAGGCTCCGAGATAGCGGGCGAGGAAGAAGATCGTGAAGGGGCGCGCAAATGGCGCGGGCGGCGCCGCCGGCGCGGGCGCGGAGGCCGCTTCCAGGAACGCGAAGAGCGCGAACATCCGGCCGAGCCCGTTCACCATCATCCCGAAGCCCGGACGCAACCCGAGCCTTCCGGATATGAACCGGTCCTTCTTCCGGGAGAATCAATATCCAAGTACCAGCCTCATTCCGGTGAGCCGGCGCATGAAGCTCAGCCGGCGCCTGCGCCTGTCCGCGGTTCCCGGCCATCCACGGAATACTCGATTGACGCTG
>DATIWA010000482.1:0-5785 GCA_035465515.1 Candidatus Limnocylindrales bacterium
CGCGCCGCCAGGATCTCGTCGGTAATCTCTTCCTCGTCAAAGACCACGAACTCCTTGATTGACCGCGATCCCTGTTCCAGTTCTGCGCCAATCGCCAACAGTTCATGAATTACGATCGGTGAGCGGGATATGGACTTAAGCACCCGCAGGTGCCCGCGTTCGAACCGCTTGGCAATGTCGATTTCGCCTTGACGCGTCAGCAGGGGAACGGTGCCCATTTCACGGAGGTAAAGGCGCACCGGATCGCTGGTCTTGTCCAGCACCTCAGGCGTGAGCCGGAAGTCGACTTCTTCCCCGGTATCGAGACCCGGCTCAAAAGCTCTTCTGTGCTGCGACGGCGAGTCTCCGTCCTCGGAAAGATCGATCCCCTCGTGGTCGAGGGTCATCACCAGGTCATCGACATCTTCTTCGGAAGAGGCGTCCGCTTCAGCCAGTGCCCCGGGTTCAGCAAGCGCGTACTCTTTATCGTCGTCTTCGTGCGCCGGGTCAGTCAGCTTCGCAATGTCGTCGTATTTGTTGGGTCGGGCCAAGAGTTACCTTCGCGTCGTAAGGAAATGAGTAAAGTGAGTGGCTAAGGGTTACACTCGCCCCCTGCAAGCCGGTGGAGGCGGGCACTGGGATCCACCGAAGCTAACACGCGGCGAACGACAGGTTGGCGTTCAGCGTTGGAAGATGCGCAGCCATCTGGCCGGAGTCATTCCTGCTGGCTGTTCCGCGTGGAGCGTGGAAAAGACGCTACACAACAGGCTTAAGTGAATCAATCTCTTTCAGTATGGTCTGGAGCCGCTGCTCCAATTGCTTCTTCGTCCGTGGCTTGCGTTCCGTTCTTGCGAACTCTCCGTAGTTGGCTATGGAGCGGCGGTAAAAGTCGGCAGTCTTGTTGAGTAATTCGGCTTTCGGATCGTTTTGTGTGGACATTCTTCTATTCTACAGTAGATTGGCTCTCCCGCCGCGACAATAGAAGACAAGCGGCGGCACCAGGCCCGCTTCAAGCAGTTTTCCGAAGCTTTCCGGGCAGGAATTGGGGGGGCAGGCGAAATTTGCGCGAAACCACGCAATTTCCGGGGCCGAAAATCCCCATGGACTGAACGATTCTCCGGCGGATCCGACGCGGCCAGGGCCTGGACTGAGCTTGCTACTGCAGGTCCGGCAGTTCGATGGTGCCGTGGTGCTTGCGTTCCTGAATATGGTCCCACACAAGCTGATCTTCCACCCAGGTTGCTTGTTTTCTGGCCAGTTCCTCGTTGCGAAGCGCGGGATCATGGCGAATGGCAAACCGCTGACCGCAGTTGCTGCAGACAACGGTTGCCATCACGGTGTCATTGGCGGGGATGTTCTCAGGCCCCCGCAGACGCCTTGCGGCGCCATATCCATTTACCATCGCGGCTCACGGCGCTGGCGCGGGCCACGGTCGCGGCCGCCGCCGCCGAATCCGCCGCGCTGCGTTTGCGGCCTCGCCTCGTTTACGTTAAGGGCCCGTCCGCCTGACTCCTTGCCGTTCAAAGCAGCCATGGCTTTTTCCGCCTCATCATCGTTGGACATCTGCACAAAGCCGAACCCGCGGGACCGGCCGGTGTCGCGGTCCGTTGCCACGGTGCAGCTCTCGATGGTGCCAAATGGTTCAAACAGTGACCGCAGTTCCGGCTCCGTCATGCTGTAAGAGAAATTGCCTACATAAATCTTCTTCAATTGCATCTCCTTGTTGGTGTGCTCAGGTTGGGCTGTTCTCAGCAGAAATAGGCAGGACAAAAGCGGGACGTGTCTATCCGAGTCGAGGACAACTGGCGTACAGCTTCAATAGTACACCCAAAGGCGGCCTTCCGCGAATGTATACGGCAAATGCATGGCCGGGAGGCGTGCAATAATTCAACCGGGGTTGAGAGTGCCGGAACTGCCCGATATCGTCGTTTATATCGATGCGCTTGAGCTGCGCATTCTCGGGCGCACGCTGGAGCGCGTCCACATCGCCGGCCCGTTCCTGCTGCGAACGGCCGATCCGCCCGTTGAATCGGTCCATGGCCATAGAATCACCGCATTGCGCCGTATTGGAAAACGCATTGCCCTTGGTTTGGATAATGATTTGTGGCTGGTCCTCCATCTCATGATCGCTGGAAGGCTGCATTGGAGCGACCGCCGCAAAACTCCTGACGGACGCAGGACGCTGGCGGCCTTTGACTTCGATTCCGGCACGCTCACTCTCACTGAAGCCGGCTCTTCCAAGCGCGCCTCACTGCATCTGGTCCGCGGAGCAGCGGAACTGGAAAAGCTCGATCCTGGAGGCATTGACGTTTTCTCGTCCACTCTTGAGCAGTTCAGCGCTGTGCTGACCTCGGCCAATCACACTCTGAAGCGTTCCCTGACCGATCCGCATTTCTTCAGCGGAATCGGCAACGCCTACTCCGATGAGATTTTGTTCGAGGCCCGGCTTTCACCCGTGGCGCTCACCCGGCGATTGAACGCGGAAGAAATCAGCCGGCTGTACGCAGCCACGCGCCATACGCTGGCCCATTGGACGGAAAAGCTCCGCAATGAAACAGCTCCGCTTGCCGGCAAAAAATCCGGCGCCGGATTTCCCGAGAAAGTCACGGCCTTTCGGGAAGGGATGGCCGTGCATGGCCGCCACGGCCAGCCATGCCCGCGCTGCGGCGCCAAGGTGCAGCGCATACGGTATGCCTCAAATGAAACCAACTACTGCGCCCGCTGCCAGACCGGCGGAAAGCTGCTGGCCGACCGTTCTCTGAGCCGGCTTTTGCGGGATGATTGGCCGCGTTCGCTGGAGGAACTTGAGGAACGTCGGTCCGGCCATTGAGCGAGCGCGATGAAAAAGCCGCGGGGGGTTACCTCTGCGGCGGCGCCAGCGCCCACTTTTCCAGGCCGCCCACCTGCCGCAACAACTGTACCTGCGCCTTGTCCAGATCAAAGCTGGAACTCAGGAACGCGGTATAGCGCTGGTGCTCGGCCACCAGCGCGTTCTGCTCATCTTTGAGGGTCGCCTGCCCGGACTCGATCCTGGCGTGGGCCGCTTCGATGTCCGCGACAGCCAGCTGGTGCTCCAGATCCGCCACTTCACGGGCGGCCGCCAATTGCTCCACGGAACGCTGCATCTTCAACGTCTCCGCGCTGACCTGCTGGCGGACGTTCCTGGCTTCATCGCGCGCTTTCGCGGCATCGGCCCTGGCCGCCTCCGCGGTGGCCCGCTGCGTGGGGCTCAGAAAAGGGAAGCGGATGGAAACGCCGGCGGTCACGTTGTTGCGCTGGAACTTGTTGAAGAACTCGTCATAGTTGTTGTAACGCGCCAGCATGCTGTATTGCAGGGCCAGGTCAACGGCCGGATAGAGCTGTTTGCGTTCCGCGCGCGCTTTGGCCTCCTTGGCTTCGGCGGCGTGGTCCGCCATGGTTACCTGCGGATTGTTTTTCGCCGCTTCGCCGGCCATGTCCTCGTCCTGGGCAATTTGCGGCAGCTGCGGGATGGTCTCAGTCGAGGTCCTGATGGCCGAGATCGGCAGCCCCGTAAGTTGTGAAAGGCGCAGCCGCAACTGGTCCGCCGCCGCGTGGCTCTGCGCAATGTCCAGCCTTGTGCGGGCCGCCACGAGCCTTGCACGCGTCAGGTCAACCGGGCTGTCCACGCCCTCCTGGACCCTCTGGTTGGCAATGTCCAGGTACTTCGCCGCCGCTGCCTGCTGCTCACGCTGCACACTCATGGAGGACTCCAGCAGATCAAGCTGCATGTAATCGAGCGCCGTCTCCATGATGACGTCATTGCGGCGATCGGCATTTTGCGCCGCCGTGACTGCCAATTCGCTCTTCGCCGCCTTGATGTAATCGCGCTGCGGGAAGTTCAGGAGCAGTTCCTGCACGTTGACGTTGAAGATCGAAGGCGCGGAGCCTTCCAGGCTGAGAGGGAATCCGTAGGAGAAACCCAGGCCGGAACCGAAGATCACCTGCGGCAGATAAGGATCGCGGGTCTCCGTGACCGTGGCGCGGGCGCGCTGCAGATCAGAGCGGGAGATGGCTGACGTGGCGCTGTTCTTGAGCGCCAGTTCAATGGCGGTGCGGAAGGCCAGCGGCTGGTCTGTATTTTGCGCGTACATCGCCGGCGAAAGCACAAGCAAACAAGCCACAAGGACGGGCACACGGGTATGCAATTTCATCTCTCACCTGCGCAGAATGAAGTGACAGTGCGGAAGAACTAGGATTCTATCGGGAAATGCGCGCCAGCGCATCCCGCGCCGGACCGTAGTCCGAAGCCAGCGCCAGCGCCGCGCGATAGTGCTGGGCCGCGCCTTTGCGATCGCCCATCTTCTCCAGCAGGGCGCCCAGCATGTAATGCGCGCGGAAAGAGGGGCCATCTTCCACAGGATCGTCTCCCTCCAGGTAATGGCGCAACATCTGTACCGCACCCTTGTAGTTGCGTCCCGTGCGCATAAGGAGATAGGCGCCGTCGTACTCCGGGACGCCGCCTTTGCGCGGCGCTGCCAGCGCCTGGGTTACGGCCTGTTCCATGTCCTGCATGCGCCCCGCGCGGCGATAGAAATACGCCAGTTCCATCAGATAACGCGCCCCGCCACCGCTCTCCGCCACCGCCTTCTTATATAACTGCTCCGCCCGATCATTGCCTTGTTTTTCCTCTACCCGGGCGTAGATATAGCTGGCCAGAGCAGGATCGTAAGGCGCCACTGCATCGCCCTGGTCCCGGGCCTTCTTCCTGTCGCCGCCGAGAAAACCCGGCGCTTCAAGGTAATATTCAGCAAGATCGGAGCGCGCCTCGGCGTTTTTTCCGTCCAGGGCCACGGCGCGCTCAAACTCCGCGCGCACCCGCCGCGCCAGTCCCCACGCGGTGAACGGATTTGAGTTCTCCGCCTTCCTCCCGGCGGCGCGGCCCAGCCACAGGTGGTAATTACTGTTTTCCGGGTCTAGAGCCACGGATTTCTCCGCCATGCGCAGTGCGCTGTCCCAGCGTTCAAGCTGGAAATAGACACGGCAAAGCAGATTGTAGGCCTGGGCGTCGTTTGGGTTTTCCGCGATGGTGGCATTCAGGGCGCGCCGGGCCTCGTCCGCCCTGCCCAGCTTGAGAAGATCTACGGCGCTGCTGTTCGCCAGCGCAAGCGAGCTCAATGCCAGAACCATGACCAGAGCAATAAAATGACGAAGGGCCCTCAACGTTCAACCACCTTCACTTCCATGCCGGTACGCAGCGGGGCCGCGTTCACGGCGCCCATTGCCACCAGGTCGTTTTGCGCGAGACCGCTGGTGATCTCCACCCGCGTCAGGCTGGAAATCCCGGTCTGCACTTCCTGCACCTGCAATTTCTGGTCCACGATCCGGTAAACGTACCGCTTGCCCTTCACGTCATGCACCGATTCACGGGAAACCGTAAGAGCGTCGTCATGCCGCGCCGTCGTAATCGCCACGTTCACGTTCACGTTGGGCAGCAACTTGCGATCGAAATTGTCAATCTGCACCGTGATTTCGCCCACAGTGCGGGTCCCTACTGTAGTGACCACGGTGGGCACGCGGGTGAGAATCCCGCCCCAGGCCCGGCCGGGGATGGCGTCCCAGCGGATTTCAACTTTTTGTCCCCGGGCCAGCCGGCCGATCTCCGGCTCATCAACAAAGGCGCGGACCTGGACTTTTTCCAGATTGGCCATTTGAACCAGCAGCTCGCCGCCAGGAACGTAAGATCCCGGCCTCACCGGCAGGTTGTAGACGGTGCCTTCAAACGGCGCCCGGATGTTCGAATTTTTCAGCAGGTCCTGCGCCGCTGCATAGGCGGCCCGCGCCTGCG